>CBDTYO010000375.1:0-4038 GCA_965364615.1 uncultured Bacteroidia bacterium | reverse complement strand
CCCCCGCTTACTGAGTGGGGGTCAAACAGGGTCTGCACTTCTCCGGGATTTCTCCTGGGTTTGATATCAGCTTGGTTCTCTTCGCCTTCCTGGGCCAGTAGGGTGGGCATGGCCAGGGCCACTAACACCACCAGGGTAATCATCTTTTTCATGGGTAAAGGTTTTTGTCTGTTTTCAGGGTATGGTGTTTTCATAACGCATCTTTTTTCTGTTGGTAATTCATGTGTATTCTGGTTATCATGTATCGGTAAATTTTTTGGGGTTGCCTTTCATGTATTATGTCGCATAAAATCCATGGGTTGCTTACATTCTTTTGAGTCTTTTAGAACCGGTATCTCACGCTGAATCCAAAGTCCCAGAGATTGAGCCCGAATATCTGTTTCAGTGAGATCTCCATAAAGGGCTGGAAACTGACCCCGAAGCTCACCGGAACCTCTTCCATTTTGTAATCGATTCCCACATAGCCGTTCATTCCGAAGACCGGGGTGAAAATATCCCTTCCGAAATACACTTCCCGGAACAGGATGCGGTAACGGTCGGTGAAGTAGAATCCGGTATGTGCCCCGAACCCGTAAATGAATTCCCAGTTTCCCAAGGGGTCCATTCCGATTTCCAGGTGCTTTTGCCTGATCAGTGTGAAAATGGCTCCCTGATCGCGGTAGCCCAGCTGGGCTTCGTAGGAGAGATCCTCCTCCAGGTTTACCCTGAAGGTGATTCCTGAGGTATATCCTCCCCGCATTCCGACCTCTTTTGCGTGGAACTGCGAAAAGGCAACGGGTGAGAGGCCGAGCAAACATATGATGATGTAGATTTTTCTCATGGCTGCACTACTTGAAAGAGATATTTAAATAGCATTTCTGCAGGGCATCGATCTGTACCATTCCCGCCGGATCACCGGTACCCATGGTCCCCACAGTGGTGAAGTGGTCCTTGCCATCGAAGCTTTCCTCGGCCGTCACATTATTTCCGGGAAGCCTCAGCACTGCCTTTTCGTGATGCAGGATATCGAATTCGAAGCTTGCCTCCTGGTCAAAATACAGGCTGAGGTCGGTGTAATCCGACTCCACATTGATCTTGCTGAAGGCAGGGAGTATATGCTCGATGGTGAGCTTTCCATATTTCATATACACGTCGCTTTCTCGAAGAAAATCGTAGATCCATACCTGGGTGAAATTGCTCTGGCCGTAGAAGTATTCCACTTGCTGAAAATAGAGCTTATCACGGCGGGAGTCGATCTTGACCACATTCACGCTGTCCACATTCAGTTTGGAGGATTTGCTGCGCAGGTCGAGCTGACCTGCCTTGCCGAGCACCATGTCGGAGTAGGACAGATCCATGGCAGAGGATCCCATGGAATTGATCATCCCGTTGCCGAAGCTCAGGGTGATGGAGGAATTGCCCATCAGCCGGTTGGCTTTCAGTACTCCATTGGACAGATTGATATCCACCGATCCCTCCAGATCATCCAGATAGATGTCGCCGAACTTATTATTGAGCACCACATCCAATTGGGCAGGGACATGCACCAGGTAGTTGATTTCCACCCGCTTGTTGCTTCCCCTGATGGTATTGCTGATGGATTTCAGTTCTGAGGCCAGCCGGCCGCTTTCACTCTCTATGACTGTTTTGGCTATGATGTAGGTGTTCGTTCCGGTGAAGTCAATCTTAATGTCCTCCTTCAGCTTCCTCATCCTGGACGCACTGGTTTCGGTCAGAAAAATCTCTACCTCCACCGAGACCGAATCCTTTTCCCAGGTAAGTACCTGTATTTTTCCATATTTGTTCTCAAGCTCCAGGGTCGTTTCCCGTGAGGCTGGAAAGCTCCTGCTCACACTGCGTTTGTCCTTGAGGTCCTGTGCCGGGGCAAGGGTGCCCAGCATCAGTGCCGAAAGGATCAGCAGCTTTCTGGGCTTAAAGAGAAACTGATTCATTTTTTTCATCATCTTGATTCTCCTTTTCTTTTAGTTGATAAAGCAGGTCTTCCAGGATCTCCAGCTTCACCCGGTAGTTGAGGATCATCGCCTCAACAACCTCGGGATTGGAAGCATTGTCCTTCAGATCCTCCTTCAGCTGACCATATACCTCATCCAGCTCCGTCATATCCAGGGCAAGCATCTCTTCTGCGGCCGGATCACTTGCCAGGTATGGCCTCAGCTCATCATAACGCTGACTGACCATCTGGCTGTAATACATTTCAGTTTCCCGGATCTCCTGGTACAGTTCACTGCCATACCGATCCGCCTCGGCCTGTCCTCCCCTGAGAAAGTAGATGCCTGCCGTGGAGCCGGCAAAGATCACGGCCACTGCCGCAGCCACCCTGAGCCAGCGCAGGGATCTGCGCTCCTTCATTGGGGTTTGGGCAGGCTGGATCTTCAGCCAGATCGAGGGATCGGGCTCGCGGAGATCAAACTGCTCCCGGTGTTGCCTGACAAAATCTTCTAATCGGTCACTCATCGCTCATCAGTATTTCTTTCATTTTCTTTTTGGCTCGAAGAAACTGGCTCTTCGAGGTCGACTCGGAAATGCCCAGTATCTCTGAGATTTCCTTGTGGTCGTAGCCTTCCAGCAGGTAGAGAGAGAATACGATCCTGTATCCTTGGGGCAGCTTTTCCATGGCCCGGCTGACCTGTTCCACCCTGAATCTGATCTCCTCGTAATCGATGGGATCATTTTCCGGGGCCGGATCGTTGTGGTGTTCCGTGTAGACCAGGTCCACCTTTCTCTTCTTAAGGTGGTTGATACAGGTATTCACAACAATTCGCTTCAACCATGCCCCGAAGGACGACTCATACCTGAAAGAACCCAGCCTGCTGAAAGCATAGGTAAACGACTCCTGGAGCATGTCCTCCGCTTCCTCCTGCTGCCCGGTCATCCGGTAGCAGATATTATACATGGCCTTGTGATAGAGGCTGTATAACTGGTACTGCGCCCGAACATCTCCCTGCTTGCACGATTCGATCACATCCCTGTGTATGTCCTCGTATTTAGTCGTCAAAGTATTATGCTTTCAAATGGAAAAGACAAGGTAAGTGATCGCAGGTTGCATTGCAAGCCATATTAAATTGGGCCTTCTACGGGTTGGGTGGTCCGGATCTTTGCAAGGGGTGAAATTCCCGGTGTCCGGGTCCTGTTTCAGGCGGTAAATGTCGAGGTGTCCAGATCCTGTTTCAGGTGGTAAATTTCCCGATGTCCAGGTCCTGTTCCAGGCGGTAGATTACCGGTGTCCAGGTTCTGTTTCAGGCGGTAGATTACCGATGTCCGGGTCCTATTTCAGGTGGTAAAATTCCCGATGACCAGACCCTGTTTTGGGCAATGCAGGATGTAACAAAAATGTTGCATCAAAGGAGTTTCGGTGGAGATTCATGATTGACTTGGCCAGAGCGGTAATATATAATAGCTTGGTTATGTGCATATTAAATACATGTCAATTCAGTGATATGCTTCATGGTCTGTGGGAATTCGATGATGCAGGGAAATTACAACATCGTTTTCTAAAGTGAGTTTATAAGAAAGCAAGCTGAGACGAGATTTCTTTGAAACGGATCTTGCTCAGGGAGTATTTTTTTGGAGCACATGCATGATCTCGCCCATGTAGAAGTGGTGGAAATCCTTGGTGGGATAATGTTTCTGGGAGACCTTCGGGAGGATGAACTTGGTTTTCCGGAGTTTGTCCGAGTAGACCTTGCGGCACTCCAGCACCAGCCGTGCTTCCTGAAAGATCACATTGCCCCGTTCGGTCTCCAGGGGGGTAAGCCCTGCTTCGGCCACCTTGTTGCAGTCCCGCCCCGATTTGGTGCCACAGATCTGCAGAGCCTTCCGGTACTCCTCGGTAAAGAAACTGAGGGTGAAACCATTGTGCCTGTTGGCAAAACCAAAGGTGTAGCGCTGGGGCCGGATCCAGGCGATGGCAATGGGCAGGTTCCACATGATGCCCATATGTCCCCAGCTGGCGGTCATGGTATTGAACTTATTTATGCTCCCGGCAGTTACAAGCATCCAGTCCTTGTCGAGCAGTTTAAAAACATTCTCGGTCATGTC
>CBDTYO010000374.1:0-4038 GCA_965364615.1 uncultured Bacteroidia bacterium | reverse complement strand
ATGAAACCCATGCGGAGGATATTCCGGCACAAGAGGTGGCCTGGCCTGACTGGTGGACCGATGGGGTTGGCTCTGCGGCCAATGAAACCAAGGTGGTCAGGAATACCCATGTGGAGGTGGCCAGCAGCGAAGCGGTCCTGAGCATGGTCAGGCTGTTGGGTCAGGAATTCCCTGCCAACATCCAAGGTGAAGTCGAGGAGGTATACGACAATCTCCTGTTTTACGATGAGCATACCCATGGGGCTTCCGAAAGTGTCAGTGATCCCCTGGCCCAGAACACCATCAACCAGTGGGGGATGAAATCCGCCTATGCCTGGGAAGGCGCCAAGAAGTCGAGCCTGCTGCAGGAAAAAGCGCTGGCCTTTCTGGAGCCGGCCTTACCCAAAACCAAGCGACCCACCATCGCCATTTTCAATACCCTGAACTGGAAGCGGTCCGGCCTGGTTCATGTTTTCATAGAACAGGGAATTATTCCGGAGGACGAGGATTTCACCATTACGGATCCCAATGGGAATGAGGTAAGCTGGCAGGTCTACGAGAGAAGGATGGAAGGAGCCTATTACGGGCTATGGGTAGAGGATGTCCCGCCCATGGGCTACCTGACACTGAAAGTCAATGTGGGATCGAAGAGCCAGTCGGAGCCTCCTGTGGTAGGCCCTGGATTTGAAAATGATTATTATTCCATCGAAGTAGATCCTGCGAGGGGCGTGATCACACGCATCTTCGACAAGGAGTTGAAGAGGGAACTGGTGGACCGGCACGACAGCCTGACCCTGGGCCATTTCCTTTATGAAGAGCTTGCCAACCGCCACGACCTGGAAAGGCTGACCAGCACCAACAGGGATACGGTCTATAAACCCCTGGACCTGAAGCGGACCGAGCTGACCCATATCCGGCTGATAAAACAGGTGAACGGCAGCATGTATCAGAGCATATTCCTCCACGGGGACATGCCGGTTTGTGCCGATGAGCGGGGGGTGGACATTGAGATACGCCTCTACCACAAACAAAAGAAAATCGAATTGCATTACCGCATGGTGAAGCTACCGGTATTTACCCCGGAAGGGGTGTATGTGGCCTTTCCCTTTGCCCTGGAGGGCGGGAAACTCGCCTTTGAAGCCCAGGGAGGGGTGGTATACCCCGGGGTAAACCAGCTGGCAGGGAGTTCGGCGGACTGGAACACCATTCAGAATTTTGCAGCCGTGCAAAGTGAGGATGCCCAGATCGTATTTACCAGCAAAGACATCCCCCTGGTACATTTCGGGGATATCAATATCGGCAGGTATTACTACCGTTTGCGCCCCAAGACCAATCACATGTATTCCTGGGTGCTGAACAACTATTGGGTCACCAATTTCAAAGCCAGTCAGCAGGGCGAACTCAGGTGGTCCTATGGCATTACTTCATCTTCCGATCCCTCAGACATATTTGCCACACGCTTTGGCAAAGGCGAAAGGGTGCCCCTGCTGTCCCGCGTGGTGATGCCTTCCAGCGGTGCTGTGGATACCGAACTGGTTTCCCTTTCCCTGCTGAACCTGGATGTCCCCAACCTCCTGCTGGTCAATACCATGCCCTCCATGGACGGACAGGGCATTGTCCTGCACCTGCGTGAAGTGGAAGGGGATCATGCCATCCTGGATGTCAGAAAGCTGCAGGAGGAAACCGGGGCCAGGGCCATTGAGGAGGTCAATGTGCTGGAGGAACCCATCTCCCTGCTGACCGCCCCCTTGCTCATTGAGCACTTTGAAACCAGGTTTATCCGCCTGACATTTTAAGCCAATTTTGAAGCATTAAGACAGGTAGCTGGCTAATTTCCCCCTGATTTGAGGCTCTTATCAAATGCAGCCTCAGCGGGTTATGTTTTCTTGCAAAAAAAATGCAACCATTTAGGAACTTCCTGGGTCTTGTTTTCGTATACAGAAAAACTAGATTTTAAGCCGCTAATCACAATAATCAGGACGTTTATCAAGGAATTAAGTGTGTTCGTCAATGGAGAAGAAGCGAGCCTTTTTATTGTTTGTTGCCCTATTACTAACTATTCCCTTCCTGGGCCATGGACAGAATTGCAGTACCCTGTCCAAGGCCAACAATATGATTCCCGATAAGTTTTGTTCACCGGTATCCGTACAGTGGGACGTCACCTATGTGGGGGTGAACAATGCGGGTACCGTGGTGGAGATATTGTATGACTGGGACGATGGATCGACCGAGACAGTGCTTGCCACGGAGACGGTGCCAGGGACTTTTACAGCCACTGCCAACCATGTGTATGTTTCCCAGGATGACCGGTGCAACCACCACCCCCTGGCCACATTGGTGGTGAATGGGGTCGTGTGTACCTCCTCGGAACAGGAGCAGATCGTGACCATCTGGGATACGGACAATGAAAACGGGGGAGAGGTGGAAGCCGAACCCAATGTTTACCCCATATGTGTGGGGAACGGAGCCACCATGAGGTTCGATGACGGAACCCTGTTCAATTGTGTACCTCCCCAGGAAAACGATGTTCCCAACGAGGATACGCGCTGGATCCAGTGGGTATACGGCACCCGGAATACCATGTCGTCGGCCACCCCTGTGAGCGTGGAAGGTTATACGGGACCCTGGGAATGGGAAGGACCCGTGATTACCCTGCCTGGCCCGGTGCATGGATCTTCTGAGCAGAGCCTGGCCATCACCATTGCCGATGATAACATGATCGGAGACGAGTTTGAAGTGGAGCTCAGGTATTGGAACTATTGCAACAAGTATACAGACGGGGCGGACCCGGTCATCGACCGGTCGGTGATCCGGATTGTGGATTATCCCGATGCCACCATTACCCCGGTGGGCCCCATGTGTAAGTACAACCCGGCCATGGTACTCACAGCGGCCACCCTGGGCGGAACCTGGAGCGGCAACGGGATCATCAATGCTGCCACGGGGGAATTTGCCCCCTATGAAGCAGGGGCGGGAACCCACCGGATCAGGTATGAGGTCACCGATGGCAATGGTTGTTCGGCCTCCGATTCGATTGATATCACAGTCATGGATGCACCGGATGCCAACATTACCCCTGTGGATCCCTTCTGCTTGTATGATGCTCCCTACAACATGGAAGCCATCCCGCCAGGGGGCACCTGGTCGGGCAGCGGGATCACCGATGTGAATAACGGAACCTTTGATCCGGTGACGGCTGGATTGGGCCTGCATAATATTGCCTATACCACCTTGCCTGATGCCTTTGGATGTGTGGGCATCGATTCGGCCGTGGTGGAGGTGATCGATCCTCCTTTTGCTGAGATTCTAACCTTTGATTCTGCCTGGTGCGAGGAGGCGACCAACCAGTCTCAGGCCGAAATCCTGATCCTCGGATCACCCGCCTCCACCTTCGACCTGGTGATGGAGATCAGGGGTTCGCTGGATACCCTGTATAACCTTCCTCCTGATACCCTGATCCTGGATCTGGACAATGAAGCGGGACGAAATGAATATGTGCTCAGAAAGGTGATTGAACACCATGGGACCCAATCCTGCGAAACCGAACTGGACGATCACCTGTTCATGGATGTCTATCCGCGTCCCGATATGACGGTGAACGCCAGTTACATAAACCTGTGTAGTCCGGTGGACGTGGAATTTATTGCCACAGGGGGCTATTCCAGGTACTATTGGGATTACGGGGACGGACTGGATGAACTGACCACCATGTCCATCCGGCACCATATCTACTCCATACCGGTGCCCGCTCCTCCGGCCAGCATGGACACTGAGATGTCCTTTACATATACACTGGGCATTACCACCAGCGATGGTTGTACGGATACCACCAGCGGCAGCCTGACCATCTACCAGCAGCCCGTGGCTAATTTTTTCGTGGCACCCGAGACCCAGTACTACCCTGAAACAGCCTTCAACCTGGATAATCTCTCCAGTCCCGGCGACTGGTCATATTTGTGGGATTATCAGGACGGCGAAACGGATGTGGTGGAGGAACCCTTGTTGCACGAGTACGAAAGGTGGGGTTCCTATGATATTTCCCTTGTGACCTATAGTGAG
>CBDTYO010000373.1:0-4057 GCA_965364615.1 uncultured Bacteroidia bacterium | reverse complement strand
CCCTGATCACTTTGAGGGGCCCTCTGGGCTGGGTGATATTCGGAATCGAATGGAGCCTGGCGCTGCTGGGTACATTTCTGATCCTCAGAAAACCGGGCGATTATAATAAGGGAGTCAATGTATTCTATGTGACCTCCTATGCCGCCATGGGCTGGCTGATACTCATTGCCATTGTGCCCTTGATGAATGTCCTTCCATGGATGGGCACACTATGGATTCTGACTGGCGGACTATGCTATACCATTGGTATCCTGTTCTTTAAATTTATTCGCTTTCCCTATCATCACTTGGTTTGGCACCTGCTGGTTATGGCTGGAACAGCCTCACATTTCATCGCTGTGTTTTTCTTCGTCATTCCCCATTAGTGACAGAAATGTTCATGGTCTTTGTGCAAATGGATGTAAAATGTATTACTTTTACAGTGTCATTAATCATCAAATTATACAATGAAAGAAGGTAAAGTAAAATTCTTTAATGAATCCAAAGGATATGGATTTATCAAAGACGTCGAATCTGACGAAGAGTATTTTGTCCATGTATCTGGCCTGATTGACAAGATCAAGGAAGATGACAACGTAACTTTCGAACTTACTGAAGGACGAAAAGGATTAAATGCAGTGAATGTCAAACTGATATAGTTGAGCAGATCATCTCGTATTTATCTGAACCCTTCGCCACTGCGAGGGGTTTTTTTGTACTTAGGGTTTTTCCCTTATTTTTATGCACACTCAAATCCAAAACAATGAAACTTAACCGACGTCGATTTATTTCCAGTACGGGGGCCGCTGCCCTGGGAGCTTCTCTGGGCCTGAGAGCTCATGGAACTTCCCGCTCAGGATCCCTCCCTGTCGCATCTGCCCTCCCATCTTTGAAAGGAAAAAAGATTTTGTACACCTATGGCGGGTGGACTGGGCACGAGCCGGTACAATCCGTTGAACTTTTTAAGCCCTGGCTAGAAAAGGAAGGTGCCATTGTAGAAGCTTTTGATACGCTGGATCCCTATGCCGACAATACATATATGAAGGATGTGGACCTGGTGATCCAGACCTTTACCATGGCCAGCATATCCGGGGACCAGGAAAAGGGTCTTTTGAAGGCGGTGGAGAACGGATGCGGACTGGCCGGATGGCATGGAGGGCTTTGCGACTCCTTCAGGCAAAATGTGGGTTACCAATTCATGACCGGCGGGCAATGGGTGGCCCATCCCGGCGGGATCATCGACTACCGGGTGCAGGTCACAGACCACGAGGACCCCGTGACGGCCGGACTGGATGATTTTGATATGCACAGCGAGCAGTATTACCTCCACGTGGATCCCAATATGAAGGTGCTGGCCACCACCACTTTCAGCGACCAGCATGCCAGTTGGATCGGGGGATGCACCATGCCCGTGGTATGGAAAAAAATGCATGGAAAGGGCAGGGTATTCTATTCCTCCCTGGGGCATGTGATGAAGGATTTCGAGGTACCCGAAGCCCTGGAAATCATGCACCGTGGCATTCAGTGGGCCTCAGCCAGCAAATACGCACCGGCTGAAACCTGGAAAATGCCCGTTTATTAAGAATGAAAATAAACACCTGCCTCAGCTTTTGAATTTCAAGAAATTATCTCTATTTTTCGTCTGTTTATAAGCAAATGATGCGAAAGTATACCAATCATAATAACTGGCGATGGCTTTGGTGGAATCCAGGATATGCTTCGTGGCTTTTGATTGATGTATAATAAAATCAATGAATATGATATACGCGGGGCATGTTAGCAATAACTGCCCCGCTTTTTTAATGACATTTTTCATCTAATAATGTAAACGACCATGAACAAACGTAAAAAGATCATCCTGAGCGAAAAAGAGATCCCCAAGCAGTGGTACAACATTGCAGCAGATATGCCGGGTACCATGAACCCGCCCCTGGGTCCGGATGGAAAACCCGTAGGACCTGAAGCGCTGGCACCCGTATTCCCCATGAACCTGATTGAACAGGAAGTCAGCAGCGAACGATGGATCGATATACCGGAAAAAGTGCTCGAGATGCTAAGCATCTGGCGGCCTGCTCCCCTGGTAAGGGCTTATGCCCTGGAAGAGGCCCTGGGCACCCCGGCCAGGATCTATTATAAAAATGAGAGTGTGTCACCTGCCGGGAGCCACAAGCCCAACACGGCAGTGGCCCAGGCTTATTACAACAAGGAGTTTGGCATCAAGAACCTCACCACCGAAACCGGTGCGGGGCAATGGGGAAGCGCCCTTTCCTTTGCCACTTCTCTTTTGGGCCTTACCTGCAAGGTGTTCATGGTCAGGGTAAGCTTTGATCAGAAACCCTTCAGGAAGATGATGATGCAGGCCTGGGGAGGGGAATGCTATGCCAGTCCCAGCGAACTCACCCAGGCAGGACGGAATGTACTTGCCGAACATCCAGATACGCCGGGAAGCCTGGGAATTGCCATCAGTGAGGCTGTGGAAGCGGCCGTCACCGATCCAAGCGGAGAAACCCGCTACTCGCTGGGAAGTGTGCTAAATCATGTGATGCTTCACCAGACCATCATCGGGCTGGAGGCCAAAAAGCAATTGGAGCTCATTGGAGAAAAGCTTCCCGATGTGGTCATTGGTTGTGCCGGCGGAGGCAGCAACTTTGCCGGCATCGCCTTTCCCTTCATGCAGGACAAGATCCATGGTGCAAAAATGGAGATCATACCGGTGGAACCGGCCAGTTGTCCCACATTGACCAAGGCCCCCTTTGCCTACGACCATGGAGATCTTGCCAGGATGACCCCGCTGCTGGCCATGAATTCCCTGGGACATGGATTCATTCCGCCTCCCATTCATGCAGGCGGACTGCGGTACCATGGCATGTCTCCCCTGGTGAGCCATGCCGTCAAGGAGGGACTGGCCACGCCGGAAGCGATCCACCAGCTGGAGTGTTACGAGGCAGGAGTGCTGTTCTCACGCACCGAAGGGATTATTCCCGCCCCCGAAACCACCCATGCCATTGCATCGACCATCCGTCAGGCCAGGCAGGCCAAGGAAGAAGGAAAGGAAAAAGTGATCCTTTTCAATTTCAGCGGTCACGGGTTGATGGACCTGGTGGGCTATGATAAATTCTTCCATGGAGAGCTGAAAGATCATGAGCTTTCTGAAAAGGACTTTGAGGAATTCACCGCTGTATTGAAAAACCACCCCTCTCCAATCGTGTAATGAAACAACCCGTTTCCTGCAGGGCCTTCTCTTAGGGAAGGCCCTGCTTGTTTCACAGGGATGCTATCTTTGCAATATGAAAAGAATTGCAGTGTTTTGCGGATCCAGTGCGGGCCCCAATGAAATCTACAGAACCCAGGCAGCGGCCCTGGGCCGATATCTGGCCGAAAAAAACATCCATGTCGTATTCGGTGGGGGCAAGGTGGGCTTAATGGGCATCCTGGCAGATGCTGCATTGGAAGCAGGAGGAGAGGTGATTGGAGTGATTCCTGGTTTTCTCCACGTGAAAGAAGTGGCTCACAACAGGCTTACTGAACTGATCACGGTGGATTCCATGCATGCCAGGAAAGCCCTGATTGAGGAGATGGCGGATGGGGCCATTGCCCTTCCCGGAGGTTTTGGCACCCTGGACGAACTCTTTGAAATGCTAACCTGGGGCCAGCTGGGCCTGCATGACAAGCCTGTGGCTGTGCTCAATACCCTTGGCTTCTATGATCCCATACTATCAGCCATCGACCGGATGGTGGACGAGGGGTTTCTGAAGGATCTCAATCGCGATATGCTCCTGGTGGGTGAGCATATTGAAGAAGTGGTGGAGGCCATGCTTGCCTACCGCCCTCCCAAGGTCCGCAAGTGGATCATGGACGGAGATCCGGAAAACGATGTGCCGTTTAAAGCAGCTCCGCAGTGAGTTTGATCTCTGCCGCGGCCACCAGCCGGGAGATGGGGCACTTTTCCTTGGCTGAAAGGGAAAGCTCTTTGAATTTTTCCTGGGACAGGCCTTCGCACCTGACCTGGCAATCCAGTTCTATGGAAGTGACCACGGGGCCCACATCGTCTTTGCCCAGGTGGACCTTGGCGGTGGTT
>CBDTYO010000372.1:0-4061 GCA_965364615.1 uncultured Bacteroidia bacterium | reverse complement strand
ATGCATACCTTGCAGATTTTCTGGCAGGCAGGGAGTAGTTAAACCTGGGCCGAACGATCCAGAAAGCAGTCCACTTTCCCGTGGGTCCAGAGCAGGGAGGCGGGCAAATGGGTGCTGATTTTTTGCTCCATCAATCTGTTGACCATTCCCTTTTTTCCCGGCCCGGTCACCAGCAGCACAATCCTGCGGGAGGAAAGGATCTCCTGCATGCCCAGGGTGAGCCCGTACCGGGGTTTGATTTCCAGGGAGGCCAGCATGCCATGCTCCAGGGAATGTTCTGAAAGTTTGGCCACGTGACAAAAGGGTTCCAGCTGGGAAGCCGGTTCGTTGAGCCCGAGGTGCCCGTTCTGTCCCAGCCCGAGGATGCACAGGTCGATGGGTCCTTCCTGGTCCAGGGAGCTGCGGATGGCCTGACATTCTCCTTCGGGATCTTCCGGATCGGACCGGAAACCCAGGTAGCGTTCCTCTGGAATTTTCAGGGGTTCCAGGAGCCTGGTCCTGAGGTAATGCTCGCAGCTCACCGGATGATTCTCGGGAATCCCTCCCCATTCATCCAGTTTGATGATTCTCAGTTGATCAAAGAGACCAGGATCTGTCCG
Organism: uncultured Bacteroidia bacterium; assembly: GCA_965364615.1. Lineage (GTDB taxonomy): Bacteria > Bacteroidota > Bacteroidia > Bacteroidales. The sequence goes on along the minus strand of CBDTYO010000372.1, from coordinate 3,462 downwards.
GTAACTTGTTCCCATCATCTCGTAAAGACCCTCCGGGGAGGCACCGGTGGCCGTACAAAGCAGGAGTTCGGGTTTTTTTGTCAGTTGTTCCCCGACCAGGGCCGCAGCCAGGGTGCTCATTTCAGCATAATCCTCACAAAGGGTGATCCGCATCAGTCCCTGTTTTTCCAGAGGTCCCACGGCTTTGCGGCCTCTGTTTTGAAGGGAAGTTCCACTTTTTTGCCCGTTCCGGCAGATTCATAGGCGGCAAATATGATTTCCATCACCGCCCTGCCATCTTCGCCCGTGACCAGGGGTTCTTTGTCGTGCCTGACGCAATCCACGAAGTGCTCCATCTCCTGGGGGAAACCATAGTTCCAGTTTTCCTCGTACATGGTATAGCTCCAGCCCACGGTATTTCCGGCTTTTTCCACCGCATACCCCACCCCCTTGTTGCTGTAGGTCTGGATGGAATTTCCCTGAAGGACATCGGCATAGGCCACTCCTTCAGTGCCATGGATCTCGGCCCGGTCGTCCATGCCTCCCGGCTTGGTCCAGCTCTCCTCGGCCATGGCGGTCACCCCGTTTTCAAATTCCAGGATGATGATGCCATTGTCATCTCCCCGGGTCTTGTCGGTGTGCACGGTGGTGCTCATCTGGGCATAGACCGATTTCACGGGATTGTTGCCATTGAGCCAGCGAAAAAACTGGAAGGCGTGACAGCCCATGTCCATGGTCACACCTCCCCCGGAACGTTCCACATCCCAAAAATGAGGGGCATGGGGACCGTCGTGCTTTTCGGATTGTTTCAGCAACACGGGTTTGCCCAGGGCCCCTTCGTCGAGGAGTCCTTTGAGCCTTACATATTTGGGGGTGAAGCAAAGCTCTTCTGCGTACATGAGTTTCACCCCTGCCTTCTTGCAGGCATCGATCATCAGGTCCGCTTCCTTCAGGTTCATGCACAAGGGCTTTTCCACCACCACGTGCTTTCCCGCCTCAGCGGCTTTCAGGGTAATTTCACAATGCACATGGTTGGGGGCTCCTATGATCACCATGTCAATCTCCTCCAGTGCAAGCAGATCCTCCAGCCTGGTAAAGTGCTTGGGAATCCCGTGCTTTTTGGCGAACTCCTCTGCCTGCCCCGGAGGGGGCGCCGCGACGGCCAGTATGTCTGCATCATTGATTTTTTTGAATGAATCTGCATGAATGGAGCCAATGAACCCCGCTCCGATTAATCCAATACCTACTTTTTTATCCATTGTCAATTTTTTTTATTGATTAATTATTTAATGGGGCACAAGGCGGCGGCCCCTTTGATGCCCATGTCTTTTGTTTGAGTAAACTCCACCCTGAAATCTTCCAGCACCGAGGGAAAGGGGATCTGGCGAATGGATTCCCACATGGCCTCTTCGAACAGATGGCTGGCATGGGCCACCGAGCCCCCGATAATGATCAGGGGAGGATCGACCGACATGATGATGTTCTGAATGGCCTTGCCCAGATGGGAACCCATCTCGCGGTAAGCCTGCATGGCCCAGGGTTCTCCGTCCCGGGCCTTCTGTGCCACCTCTTCCCCGTTCTTTCCGTATTTGATCTTGAAGTACATCCCGCTGGTATAATTTTCATAGATGCCGTCCAGGTAGGGCATGGTGCCGAATTCACCGGAACACCCGTGGGCATCGGGCAGCAGGATACCGTTCTTGATGATGCCTGAACCCATGCCGGTTCCCAGGGTGATGCCCACAAAGTCGTCATGACCGGCATGGGATCCGAAGCGGTATTCCCCCATGGCAAAGCAGTTGGCATCGTTGTCGATATATACCGGCACAGGGAACTTCTCTTCCAGGAGGGATTTCAGGGGGATCTCCTTCCAGTTGGGAATATTCAGTACATCATAGACAATGCCCCAGTCGCGGTTAACCAGTCCTGGCACGCCCACCCCGATCCCCCGCACCTGCTCGTTCATCAGCTGTTGGATCAGATCCCTCATGAGGCGAACCGCATCCATGGGATCCTCCGACTCCTGGTCTATCCTGGCATAAAGCTGCTCAGTAAGTTCGCCCGCCACCATTTTTCCCACGGCCACCTTCGTGCCACCCAGGTCCACACCTATCAAAGAAGCGCTTTTTTCTGTCATCATAGGTTGGTCAATTAAAATGTCTCGGATTGTTCTTGTCGTCTTTGTCTTTCCATTTATCCATGTTGGTCAGGCTCAGGATCAGCCCTACACCTCCCACTCCCAGAAGCACAAATCCCAGGGGGCGGATCATGGCCAGGTTGATGGTGAGCACAATGCCGATCCCCAGCAGGATCATGCTGATGATCCACATGGTCCTGTAATCCCGTGGCTTCTTTTGTTGATACATATTCAGGAAGAATTCTTAAGTTTTGAGATCATTTGCAGCGGATCAGGCGCAGAGAAGATGGTGGTACCCACCACAAAAACATCCACCCCGGCTGTGATCAGATCAGTGAGGTTGTCCGGACCCACCCCGCCATCCACCTGGATGAGGGTATCTGCACCGGAGGCTGTGATCATTTGCCTGAGTTTCCGGATTTTCGCATAGGAGGCCTCAATGAAAGTCTGGCCCCCGAAACCCGGATTCACCGTCATGACCAGCACCATGTTCAAATCCCCCAGTACCGGCTCCAGCAGGGCCACATCCGTATGAGGGTTCAAGGAAACCGCAGGTTTCATTCCCAGCTCCCTGATCTTCTGAATGGTCCGGTGCAGGTGCTGACAGGTCTCATAATGCACCGTCAGCCAATCAGCCCCGGCATCCCGGTATTGCTCCAGGTAGCGGTCGGGATCGACGATCATCAGGTGCACGTCCAGGGGTTTTTCGGCCACCGATTTGATCTGCCTGATGACCGGGAACCCAAAGGTGAGGTTGGGTACATATACCCCATCCATGATATCCAGGTGCAGCAGGTCTGCCTGAGAACTGTTCACCATCCGGATCTCGTCTTCCAGGTGCAGGAAGTCGGCATTCAGAATGGAGGGGGCAATCAGGTGTTTACTCATGTGTTTGCTTTCCTGTAAAAATAAGGTTTTATGATACAATCATTACCTTTATGCCTTGAAAATGCAAAAAAGTGATGATAGTTAAGGAGGATATCATAGCCCAACGGGTGAACATCCCTTTGCGACAGGTAAAGAACACGGTGGAACTTCTGGAAGAAGGCGCCACCATTCCCTTCATCAGTCGTTACCGCAAGGAACACACGGGCAGCCTGGATGAAGTGCAGATCACGGCCATCAGGGATGAGTTGCACAAGCTGAAGGACCTGGAAAAGAGGCAGGAGTATATACTCAAGACCATCGAAGAGCAGGGCAAGCTGACCCCGGAGCTCAGAAAAAGCATTGAGGGATGCCTCGATCCGGTGCAGCTCGAAGATATCTACCTTCCCTACAAACCCAAACGCAAAACAAGGGCCACAGTGGCCAGGGACAAAGGCCTGGAACCCCTGGCCAGGATCCTG
>CBDTYO010000371.1:0-4063 GCA_965364615.1 uncultured Bacteroidia bacterium | reverse complement strand
ATGTCCTGCTGGACCTGCTCTATGGTCAACCCTCCAGCTGGTCCCTGGAATACGCACAGTGGAACGATCTGAAGCCCATGATCAGGGAAACCTACGATCTGCTGGGACGTCTTCATGAAAGAACGGCCCATGCTGCCATGACCGACCACCAGTTCCTGAGCACCGACCGGATGGTCCAGAAATCCGAGTTGGAAGACGGGACCGAGATCTGGGTGAATTTCGGGATCACCACTTACGAAGATGAGCGCCTGAGGCTTCCTCCCAAAGGATTCAGGGTAAGCCGTCCCGGAGAGAACCCACTATCTGGCATAGTTTCCAGACACATTGATTACCTGTATGATTGATGCCAGGCTATCCAGGTTCCTTTCCCGGCTCATCCACTTTTCGGGTTACCTATGCTCCAGCGGGAAGATTATGATTGGAAGCTTGGAGAATACGGCAGGTGAAGCAAACATTCCAACATGGAGGTGGATACCCGCATCCCGCTGATCATGTTTGTACCAGGGATGGAACCAGAAGTGGTAGGCAGTATCGTGGATACCATTGACATATATCCCACACTGCTGAGCCTGGCCGGCCTGCAAATACCCGGACACGTGGAAAAGAAAGACCTGTTTCACAAGACCATAGACTATGCCCTGTCTGAAATACACTGGGACAGCGTGATGGGATATGCAGTACGAACGGTTGATTTTCGCTATATTGAATGGAGGAATCTGAAGCCTCCTTATCAGCTCCTGGATGCAGAACTTTATAATCATCGATCCTCTCAAGACGAAAGAGACAATTGCCTCGCAGATTCCTCTATGCTGCCGGCAATTGCCAGATTGAAAAAACATTTAGAAATTGACTAAACTAAAATCTACACCATGAAATCATTCGTTTGCCTGTGTTCCATCGTACTGTTTTCTCTCAGCGGGATATTGGCCCAGCAACCATCCCGGGCAGTCTCAGATAAAGAACTCCTTGAACTTTACGCCAGTCTAAGGGTGGCGGATGTGTCCGATGGCATGGACATGGCAGGATTGCGGGATGTGGGATTGATGGATCCAGAAATAGAGCCCTTATGGAAAGACATCGATAGTCTGAGTCACCGATTTTGCGGTATTGCGGTTACTGCCCGTTACATCCCTACCAACAGGAAAGTCCCTGGCGAACTCAGTCCAGATGAGTTCAGAGCCTGGGAAGGGAACTGGTATGGTGAGATCTCCCCCGAACCCTTTGTGGCCCATATCAAAAAGGGCAGTGTGTTAGTCATAGACAACCAGGGAGACGGGGATACCGGCTCAACAGGATCGGCCAACATCCTGGTCTGGACAGAAAAAGGAATGGTCGGTCTGGTCTCTGCCGGGGGAGTAAGGGATACGGATGAAATCATCCGGCAACGGAACCCGGTTTACATGGATCTGTCAAAAAGAGGCCGCGGGATCCGGCCGGGCAGGAATGAAATTGAATCGGTCCAGAAACCTGTGGTGGTGGGCTCGGTCCTGGTTCGTCCGGGAGATGTAATCGTGGCCGACGGGGATGGCGTAATAGTGGTGCCCCGCGATCAGGCTGTATTTGTGGCAGAAATGGCTCACATCATTATGGAGAAGGACAAGGCTGCCCGCAGAGCTCTCTTTGACCGGCTGGGGATCGAACAAGATTTCACAGTGAAATGACCCCTATAAACATGGCTTTCGGAAACATTGGCTAACTTTGACCGCAAGTGAATCGAAAATACCTCGTCCTAAAGCATGATCGAAATGAAGATGATAAAAGCATATGTCCTGTTGGCCCTTCTAATGGCCCTGGCCTCCTGTTCCTCTGTAAAAGTGGCGGTGAAGATGGAGGAAGACACAGATTTTTCCAAGTACAAAACATACAGCTTCCTGGGTTGGCAGAACAACAGCGGCGACCTCCTGAGTGCGGAAGACAAGGCCATCATGAGGGATGCGTTTGTCAAAGAGTTCAAGCGACGCGGACTGGAAATGGTAGATGCCAACGGGGACCTTCTCATCTCCCTGTTCATCATCACCAGTGAAGAGACCGCGTTCTCGGGGTACAACGACTATGTGGGTAGAACCTATGTGGGATACAACTACTACCCTGGAGGATTGGGTTCACCTACAGGCACGTCCAACAACAACTACAGAACCCGCTCGAAAATGGTGGGCACGCTGATCATGGATGCCTTCGATGGAAAAAGTAAAGAAAGTGTCTGGCAGGCCATCGCCAACGCGACCGTGGAAAAGAAACCGGAAAATCGGCCCAAAACCATGCCGGGAAAAATCGCTACCATCATGAATAGCTTCCCGGTACGGCCCAAATAAACCCGCCGGGCAATGGATTACGGTATTTGCCTCCTGCCCCTCCTGCCTTTGGATTCCGTTTCGGGCTCCGGCTCCACATAATACCCCTCCCGGGAAAGCTTATGGTCCAGCATGGACAGCCCGTAGACCAGCACTGCGGTGGCGGTGGCGGTGTGCTCCTGGTATTCGGGAATGCTCTTGTTGTAGGTGTCCCGCTCGGTGTGCCAGATCTCCTGATAACTGAAGTTATACCCCTTGGGATCGCCCAGGTCAAATCCAATGGTGGGAACTCCCCTGACGGCAAAGGGACCGCTGTCGGTGCCCCAGGGCCTTTCCGGCCTGGGCCGTGGGGTACGCTCCTTCAGCTCCAGGGGGAAATCGGGGTTGATGGTGTTGATCACCTCCACAATCTCCCTGAAATCTTCCATCTGCGCCTCCGATACGGTGAGTGATACGGGAACGGTGGGTCCCCCGTCGCGGTTCACCATGTTGGACACCTTGTCCAGATCGGCCTCATAGCGGGTCACCCAGCTTGTGGACCCAAAGAGCCCGAATTCCTCGCCTGCCCAGAGGGTCACCAGGATGGTCCGTCTGGGTTTGCCTCCCGCTTCCATGATCAGGCGGGCAGCCTCCATGGAGGGGGTAACCCCGGAACCATCGTCCACTCCCCCGGTGGCCACATCAAAGGCATCCAGGTGACCGCCCACGATCACATACTCATCTGGAAACTCCGTCCCTGGAATCACCCCGATCACATTGTGGTATTTCACCGGGCCCATCTTGAAATGGTTGCGGATATCAAACTCCAGCTGGAAATACCGGCGCTCCTCAGCCATTTGATAGATGAGCCCATACTGGTGTTCGTCCAGCTTGATGTCGGGAACCGTGGGAAGGTTCTCAAAGGTCATATCGAAGAGGTTCTTCCTGTCGTACAGGACCCGGATGGGTGTTTTTGAGGACTGGATGATCCCCAGGATGCCTGCCTCCACCATTTCCCGGTAAAACAAGGCCGGTTCCTCCACCAGGGGCTTCAGCTCCTTATCCGGTTTTCCGCTACCGCGGTTTTCCCTGTTCTCACGCATGATCAGGTTGTTGGCCTGTGCAATCTCCGCATTGACCGCCTTGATGGAATCGCGAAGGCTGTCAGCCTCCACCGAGATATCGATGGGCCAGCCATTGTTCTGGCCCCCGATCAGCACCCAGGCTCCCTTCAGGGCTCCCTTCATCCTTTTGAATTCTGCTTCCGTCCTGGGTTCAATCAGCACATGTCCCCGCTGCACCCCCTTTGTCCCCGAGGTATAGGAAGGGGTAGCGAAATGAAGGATCATGCCGTTTTCCGCCAGCAATTTCCCGAACCAGGGTCCCCGGTTGAAGCCCACCGGCAATTCGCCTACTTCGTCCATCACCACCTCCAAGCCCCATTCTTCGAATTTGGAAGCGGCCCAGAGCGCGGCATTTTCATAGGCATCCGACCCGATGAGCCTTCCCCCGAAACGGTTACACAGTACATCGAGGTGTTCCATGGAACGGTTATCTTTATTCCCGATCTCTATGATCTTTTGCATCACCGGATCGGTCTGAGCAAAAATTGCTACGCTTATCAGCACGCTCACCCACAGGAGCACAGCTTTTTTCATTGACATGATTTGAAGAATTATTGGATACGAAAATGTAAAAGTAGCAGATTATTTCAGAATGGAGCTGATATCCAACAGGACCAGCTGTCTTCCCTGTGCGCCCACCGGACAGTCGATCACCACACTGTTCCCGTC
>CBDTYO010000370.1:0-4074 GCA_965364615.1 uncultured Bacteroidia bacterium | reverse complement strand
GTGAACAATTGGAAGTGGAGAAAGGGCAGCAGGAAAAGAAGGTGGAGAAGCAGCGTGAGGAATTGCGAAGAAAGGGAGGGGAACTGGAGACCCGGAGGCCCGATCTGAGGCAGCGATCCAAGAAGACCCTTGCGCAGAAGCAGGTCAAGGAGGATCCTGAGATCCGGGCAGGGGACATGGTGCGTATCAGCGGACAGGAAGCTGCCGGAGAGGTTTTGGAGATCAAGGGAAAAAAGGCGGTGGTTGCGTTTGGTATGCTGAAAACAAGCACCAGCCTGGATCAACTGGAAAAGATCAAAGCAGAAGAGGCGGGCCGCCTGCGTATCAAGGACAAATCAAAAGTGGATCTGGGCGACTGGAACGTAAGTACCCGAAGGGTCCAGTTCCGGCCCGATATCGATTTACGCGGCAAGCGGGCCGATGAGGCCATGGACATTGTGGTGGACTTCATCGATGAAGCCATCATGGTCAATGCCCGCGAATTGAGGATCCTGCATGGAAAGGGGAACGGAGTCCTGCGCCAGCTGATTCGCGAGTATCTGCATTCTGTGGACCTGGTGGAATGGTATGGAGATGAGCATGTGGAACGCGGGGGATCGGGGATCACCCTGGTGCGCCTGGACGTGTAAAGGAAAAATATGAAGATATCCTACATACATAGGGACAGCATAGATGTAAACCGGTGGGACAGGGTGATCTCCGGGTCTCCGGCAGAGACCCTGTATCCGTATTCGTGGTACCTGGACGCAGTGGCTGAGAAGTGGTCGGCGCTGGTGGCAGGCGATTACAGGTTCATCATGCCTGTGGTCTGGAAGAAAAAAGCCGGTCTGAAATATGTCTACCAGCCCTTTTATACCCAACAACTGGGTGTATTCAGCAAGGAGTATGTGGATCCCATGATCATCAAGGATATGCTGTCTTTCATTTACAAGAAGTTCAGGTTTGCCGGGATCAATTTCAATGCCAGGAACCTGGTGGGAGAGGAAAAACCGTTTACGGTGGTAGACAAATCCAATTACATCCTGAAACTGAACAAGGATTATGATCAGCATTTTTCCTCCTTTACCTCCAATGCAAAACGCAATATCAGCAAAGCCATGGCTTACGACGAGGTGGTGGAAAAGGATGCGCCGGTGCAGGACCTGGTGGCTCTGAAAAGGGCCAATGATGTGATTCAGAGATCGGACGAAGATTATCGGTGGCTGAATGAACTGTTAGAAACTATTCGTTCCAGGGGGGCTGGCTCGGTCTATGCCATCCGGACGGGGACTGAGCTGACCGCGGCAGCATTTTTTGCCTCCAGCCAAACACGCCTCATCTACCTGGTCTCCGCTTCGGGCAAAACGGGCAAAGAACACCGGGGCATGTTCAGGATCGTGGATCAGGTGATCCGTAGGCATGCCGGATCGGGAAAAATTCTGGATTTCGAGGGTTCCAACATTCCTTCTGTAGCCCGTTTTTTTGCCGGTTTCGGGGCCCAGGCTGAAATATACCAGGGCGTAAGCTTCAGCCGGTTGCCGGCCGTCCTGAACAGATTGCGATAGGATCATGGACCGAATTCGAAGCTTCATAGGGCCCCTGGCACGCAAATGCAATCTCAACCGGCTCATCCGCTTGACCGGACAAAACCTTGTTTTCCCTTTCTATCACACGGTGGCAGAGCAACAGCCTCCCCATCTTGCTTTTGTTTACCGGGTGCGCACCCCGAAGGAATTTGAACAGGATCTGGACCAGCTCCTGCAGGTGTTCGAGCCCATGAGCCTCGGCGATTACCTGGCAGATCGCAGCACACCCTCCGGCAAAAAAAGCATGCTGCTATCCTTTGATGACGGTTTGGTGGAGTGCCACAGGTTCATCGCTCCCCTCTTGCGAAAGAAGGGCATTCCGGCGGTGTTTTTCCTGAACAACAGGTTTATTGACAACAAGGGGCTTTTCTACCGGTACAAAACCAGCCTGTTGATCAACCGGGTGAGAGAAGACTGCAAAGCCATGGAGCGGGTATCCCAATATCTCAAGATCGATACCGGGCAGGTAGCGGATTCCCTTTTAATGGTTTCTTATGATCAAAGGGCCCTGCTGGATAAACTGGCACTGAAAGCAGAACTGGACTTTTCCCTGTACCTGAATCATACACCCGTTTACCTGAGCACTGACCAGGTGGAGGACTTGATTGCATGGGGATTTGATGTTGGAGGACATTCCTCTGACCACATGGATTTTGCCAGGCTTTCCACGACGGAAATGGTGGTTCAGATCAAGGAAAGCATGGATGACCTGCAAAAACGGTTTGGCATCGTTTCCCGTTATTTCTCTTTTCCCTTCACCAGCGACGGGATACCCCGCCAGGTGATAGACCATGTCCTGGATACGCAAATGGCTGAGGTTCTCATGGGTACAGCAGGATTAAAGCGAACGGGAAGGAGGGAATTCATCCAGCGGATACCCATGGAGGACTTCCGGCATCCGGCCGGAGATGTTCTGAAAGTGGAATACCTTTACTACCTGCTGAAAATGCCCCTGGGAAAAAACCGGCTTCACCATTGATCAACCGGTGAACATCACATCTCCGTCTCCATCCTGCAGGCTTTTGTCCAGCGGGATTTGATCTGCCAGCATGACGTGCGCAAATATTTGCTGGGGCATGTTTCGGGTGAGCAGGAATAGACCCTTGTTTTGCAGGAGTCCGTTTGAGAGTTCCTGATTTCTCAGGGTAGCATGCTTCACTCCTGAATCAATCATGGTCCTCAGGATATATTCCGACATGTGGGGGTAGAGGGATTCATTCCCTGCAAAGACATATGGGATCGAAAGCACATTGTTGTGCAATACCATCCAGAGCAGTCCCGTGCTTCCGGTTTCAGCTTGCCTGAATTTGAGCAGCCGGTTTTCAAACCTGCGGGCCAGGTAGGAAAAGTGATAATCGATGGGGGGAGCTTCTTTGTGGGTGATCCAGGGGTAGCTGATGGCCCATTGAAAAATTTCCGCACCCCTTCCGAACAGGGCCTCTTTCTGAAAGGCAGATATCAATTTCCGCATTTCCCCATCAAATCCGTCCACTATTTCAATGCTGCATCCCGTCGATGTATCTTGTCTTACACGCTCCAGTTTTCCTTCCCTGAATTGGTTGATGATTCCATCAAAGGCCCGCAGAAAGCGCCTTCCTCCCATGCGTTGGCCCAGCAACTCCTCGGTGGCTGCTCTCAAGTAGAATCGCTTGCCCTCTCTGTGAAAAACCTCCCTGAAACTTCCGGTCCGGTCATAAACTGCTTTGGAGGCAGGAGCAAAATTGGTATACATCAGCCTCCCTTCCCAGGCTTTCTCCATGCTTTGCAGGAGTAAGGTGGAGAGTCCTTTTCTCCTGGAACCGGGATGGACCCAGTTGCCGCTTAACCAGGCAAACCTCAACTTTTGCCCCTGGCTGGAAATGAAGTAATCGGGAAGAAGGGTCCGGTACGCCAGCAGTTTCCCTTCCTGACGCATTTCAATCAGAACCACATCCGAAGATTCAGCCCTGGGATTTTTCAGGTAAGAGGCCAGGCGGAGGGGACTCATGGATTGGGCCCCGGTTGACCAGGATGGGGAGTTTTGGAGATGCGATTCCAATTCCTCCAGACTATACATTTTCACATCCATGAAAAGGGGCTATTCGCTCTGTATCAAACGGTCAAACTCTGCTTCGCTCAGGTTGGCTCCCACCAGTTTTCCATCTTCACATTTCAGGGTCCTGGAGGGAAATTTCTTAATCAGGTTGTAGTTGTGGGTAGCCATCATGACAGCCTGTCCGCCCTGGGATATTTCCATCAGGATATCCATGATATCCTTGGAAGTGGCCGGATCCAGGTTGCCCGTGGGTTCATCCGCCAGGATGATTTCCGGATCATTCAGCAGGGCCCTGGCAATGACCACCCGTTGCTGTTCCCCCCCGGAGAGCTGGTGGGGCATTTTATAGCCCTTGTACCCCAGATCGACTTTCTCGAGCACTGCCGCGATCCGGTCCTTGATCTCTTCCTTGTCTTTCCAGCCGGTGGCTTTCAGGGCAAATTCCAGGTTGCTGTCCACGGTCCGGTCAGTGAG
>CBDTYO010000369.1:0-4082 GCA_965364615.1 uncultured Bacteroidia bacterium | reverse complement strand
AGATCAGGGAGCTTTTTCAGATTCCGTAGGGACCGATTTCACGAGCACGGTTCCCGTGATGCCGGCGCTGTCAAATTGGGTTTCATCCAGTGCAATCACCCTTAAGGCCAAGTGGTTATCCCGGGTGTAATAGATTACATCCGATACATCCAGCTCAAAATCCACTGCATTGCCCAGGTTGGATCCTATGGGAGCCCCGTTCAGGTATACCTCCAGGATGGGACCTATTCCCTCAAAGCGAAAAGCGATTTCCCTGTCTTCCCAGTTCTCCGGCAGGGTAAACCTGCAGTGATACCAGTATATGCCTGCCCCCAGCTCACCTGGGTATTGATCCTTGATCAGGGCAGGGATCCTCACCAGTTGGCCATTTCCCCGGTGCAGGATTTCCCAGCCACAGGAAGGAGCTTCATCTTCCAGGGCGCCGTCCCGGTCATGCCAGAGGTTCCATTGGTAGAAATCCAAATCCAGTACATCGGAATCAAACTTGTGGCTGCAGCCGACAAGAAACAATAGGGCCATGACGGCCAGGCTTACTTTGAACATGGACAGGATTCTCATGATACGGAGGTTGAAATATAGCAAAAGCTTCAGTTTTTATAGCAAATCAAACAGACATACGGTCCAAATGTTTAATTTGATAGCAATCTTCCAAATACTTAAACCCAGATCAACCCAATCAGACATGAAACGCAGATCATTTCTTAAAACCTCAACCTCCGCAGCCATCCTCACCGGAGTGGCCGGGTGCAGTCAATCCAACAATGGCAGGGTGGAAGCCGGGAGCCGGCCCATTCCCGGATCGGGACCCTATTATCACCAGGGAAGGTCTGAAGGATACAGAGACTTCAGCGTGATCGATGAAGGCCGGAAAATTGCCAAAATAGAGACCTATACCAAACCCCAGGTTGCACTGGTAAAGCTAAGCACCGAAGATGGATTTTCGGGCTGGGGACAGATCTCCACCTACAATTCAGATATTGCCGCCACCGTGCTGCACCGGAACCTTGCCCACCTGGTGCTTGGGAAGGATCCAGCCCATGTGGATGAGCTCGTGGACACCTGTATCGAGAGAAACCTGAAATACCCCTGGTCCTATGTAAACCGTGCCCTGGGCGGGATCGACACTGCCATATGGGACCTGTACGGACAGATCCTGGACAAACCTGTCTGTGAACTCCTGGGGGGAGAGGTCAAGGCGGTCCCCGTGTATGGCTCAAGCATGAGCAGGACCATCAAACCCGAAGCAGAAGCCGACAGAATGCTTCGCCTGCGGGATGAAAAAGGATTCACCGCATTCAAATACCGGATCGGAAAGGAGGCCTCACACAATGGAGATGCTTGGGAAAACCGGACAGAGGATATGATCGCTGCCATGGGTTCCCGGCTGGCGGGTACCTGCGCCCTGTTGGCGGATGCCAATAGCGGGTATACCCCGGACCGGGCCATCCATTATGGACGAATGCTTGAGGAAAACGGGGTTGTGCAGTTCGAAGAACCCTGTCCCTACTGGGAAACCGACTGGATCAAAGAGGTCAGCGATGTCCTGGATGTGGATGTCTCAGGGGGCGAACAGGACAATGACATTGCCAATTGGCGTAGGATGATCCAAACCCATACCGTGGATATCATCCAGCCCGATCCCCTCTACCTGGGAGGGATCACCCGGACCTGGAGGACGTCACTGATGGCTCACCAGGCGGGTATTCCCTGCATTCCGCACTCAGCCAACCATGCCCTGGTTACCCTCTTTGCCCTGCACCTGATGCGGGCCATTCCCAACCCGGGAAATTACCTGGAATACTCCATTGAATCGGAAGAAGGCATTAATCAGGAAGCCAGGGCCATGTATACCCCGGTCCTGGAGATAGAAAACGGCCATCTGAATCTTCCCCCGGGTCCCGGCTGGGGAATCAGTATCCACAACGAATGGCTGCAAAACAGCCGTTACGAGATCAGTCAGGCAACCTGAAATCAGTAACCCTGAATATTCAGACGGACCTTGTCCAGGCTTTCATTGGATCCCACCATGGTCACGATATCCCCCAGCCTGAGCCGGGTATAGCCATGGGAAATGATGGGATGATCTCCCCGTGTGACAGATAATATGATCACATCGGATGGCAGCCTGAGATCCCTCAGGGTCAGCCCATGGAAATTTGAATTCCTTACTTCAATATCAATGGTATCCTGTCCTTCATCCATGCCCAGCAGGAGGGAAGTGGCAATGGGCGATCTGACAAAATGTTCCATCAGGGACACCATGGCAGTGGCCGGGTCCATCACCATGGCCCCGATCCTTTGAAATTTCTTATAATACTCCCGGTCACTCAGACGCACGATCAGATGCTTGGTTCCAAAATGCTCATAGGCCGTTTCACAAATCTTGAAATTCTCCTCATCCGAGAGCAGGCAAAGGATGGTATCTGCAGTTTCGGCGTTGAACTTCCTGAGCGATAAATGGTCGGAGCCGGTGAACTCATGAATGACAAACTCGTCGTGAACCAGCATTTCAGGGGTGGGATGGCTGACCACAAACTCCACTTTCCAGTTTTGCTTCTGCAACTGGTTGGCCAGGGCCAGGGATTGATTCTCCCAACCAAAAATAAGTACCTTTCTTTCCACTTCGAAGGTACCGTCGGAGCGCACATGCACTTCCCCGGCCAGTTGAAGGGCCCACTTGAAAAAGGGAGGTCCGACAATCTGGTTCAGTACAATCACCGAAATCATCACGGTGGCAAACTCTGCCCCCCAACCAGGATATTCTGTAGCAATGATACTTGCCAGGCCCACACTGACCCCGGCCTGGGTTACATAGGGCATCCAGGAAATCTTCCGGTAAAGTGCAGAGTCTCCCGCCACAGTACTGCCGGCATATCCGGCCAGAAACAGGGAAACCAGCCTGACCCCAAATATGATCAGTGTCACGAACCACATGGCTGCCAGAACCTCCAGGGAGATCAAGGCACCTGTCAGAGTGAAAAACAGGACATACACATAGGGCCCCAATTCCTTGATAATGCGAATAAAATCGTTTCTATACACAGAAATATTGGTCAGCAGAAAGCTCCCTACAATGCATATCAACAGAGGTTCGATGTGCAATGTCATGCCCAGATAGCGTCCGGAAATGCTTGCAGCCTCCTGGGTAAAGAGGTAGACCAGGAATCCGAGCACCAGTATCATTCCCTTTTTCAGGGCATACATACCCTTCAAGGAAAATATGGCCCTTAAGAGCAGCCAAACCAGGAAACCATAGCCAAAGGCAAGAATAAGTTCAATCAATGCCTGGAGTATGAATATCATTCTGAAATCAGCCTCCCGGATCATGGATTGCGAAAGGGTGAATATGAGTGCAAAAACCACGATCACCGCAAAATCCTTCAACACAGTCACTCCGATGGCTGTCTGGGTAAAGGGACCCCTGGCCCTCAGCTCATTGATGATGGCAATGGCTGACGCCGGCGAACGGGCAATGGAGATGGTGCCTGCCAGCAGCGAAATGGCCAGTCTGCCCGCCTGGTTCATTCCCCGGGTAAAGGCGATCAGATCTGAAATCAGGAACACCGCAATACTCACCAGGGTGAAAGTCACCACCATCTGAGAAATGGTCATGACCACAATGCTGCGCATCCTGTTTCTCAGCTCCTTCAGATACAATTCCGATCCCACCGCAAAAGCAATAAAAGCCAGGGCGATGTCATTCACGAAGGAAAGCCCCTGCAAGGCATCCTGGTCAATGAGGCCAAGAAACTCCGGACCGGACAGCAGTCCAATGGCCAGGAATCCTGTGATCAGGGGAAGCTTCAGCTTCTGGAACACCCCGGCGATCCTTCCGGCAGCCACTGCCACGATCAGGAAGGCCCCGAGATACAAAAAGATGTGGTTAAAGTCCATGGCTGATCTGTTCCTGTACTTGCTACTGTAATATACGAAAACACAGGGACAAACTCGCCCGGTCAATCCCTTTGCCGTAAACTCAAAAAGTTATATATTTGCACGCCGCAAGTGCATACACGCACCGGGCAGGTTCTCATATAAATATGGCGAGGTAGCTCAGGTGGTTAGAGCGCATGATTCATAAT
>CBDTYO010000368.1:0-4097 GCA_965364615.1 uncultured Bacteroidia bacterium | reverse complement strand
GGTGGGATAGGTCAGCTTCAGGCCAACGAATACGGGGTGCAGGATGTGGCAGGCCATGTCGCCCAGGGCCCCGGTTCCATAATCCCACCATCCGCGCCAGTTCCATGGATGGTAAATCTCATTGAAGTCTTTCATTTCGGCCGGTCCGGTGAAAAGGTCCCAATTCAGAGTTTTAGGCACCTTATCGGCCTTTTCAGGGATATTCAGTCCCTGGGGCCAGATGGGGCGGTCGGTAAAGGCTTCCACCTTGGTCACTTCTCCGATCTCGCCATTGGCGATCCACTCACACACCAGGTTGACCCCTTCATCGGAGGATCCCTGGTTGCCCATCTGGGTGGCTACCTGGTGCTTGTCAGCCAGGGCTGTCAGCAGGCGGGATTCATACACGGAATGGGTCAGGGGCTTCTGTACATAGGAGTGAATACCCATGGTCATACCATGTGCGGATATCAGGGCGTGGGTGTGGTCGGCTGTGGCCACGATGACCGCGTCGATCTCCTTGCCCATTTCGTCGTACATCTTTCTCCAGTCCCAGTACTTCTTGGCATTGGGATACCTGTCAAATACACCTGCAGCATACTTCCAGTCCACGTCGCACAGGGCTACAATGTTCTGGTCCTTGATATTTCTCAGGTTGGAATTACCCATTCCACCAATCCCTACTGCAGCAATATTCAGTTTATCACTGGGGGCTACGTGTCCCAGTCCACTTACTACATTGCTTGGAAGAATAGTAAATCCAGCGGTAGCGGCAGCCGTGGTTCCTACGAACTGTCTGCGGGATACACCACCCTTTTTGTTTTTACTCATAATGAATTTGATTTTGGTTAGGTTATTTTGTGCTAAAAGTTGAAAAATCGCCTTCCAATTTAGTAATAAAAAACCATAGATAAAACACCGTGATGCGCAATCATCTTTTCTACATTGCCTGAACTCAGGTAGACGCAAGGAACCGGGCCTTGCAGGAATTCATTATCTTTATAGGATCTAACTAAACTACCAACGACAAACCACCGCCATGAAAAAAACAAACAAGATGACCCGCAGGAAATTTGTGGGTACCACCGCCGCTGCCACTGCCTTCACAGTGGTCCCGAGGCACGTGCTTGGAGGTCCGGGATTTACCGCCCCCAGCGATAAACTCAACATAGCCTACATAGGCTGCGGAACACAGGGCATCAGGGAGATGGCCAGCCTGTTGCAACAGGAGGACATTCAGATCACCACGGTGTGTGATCCCAATAAATACACCACCGACTATGTGGACTGGTCACCCAACGGAATACGGAACACCATCCGGCGAACCCTCGACGAACCGGAATGGGGAGCCGCCATCAAGGGCATTCCCGGGGGACGGGATGTGGGACAGATGTTCGTGCAGCAATACTATGCCAAAAAGAATGGCACCGGGAGTTATGAAGGGGTAAGCGCTTACAACGACTACCGTGAGTTGCTGGAAAAGGAGACCGGCATCGATGCCGTAAAGGTGATGACCCCCGACCACCTGCATGCGGCAGTAAGCCTTGCTTCCATGAAAAAGGGAAAACATGTGGTCATCCACAAACCCATTGCCAACCGGATGAAGGAGGCACTGAAGACCATCGATACGGCCAGGGAAACAGGGGTAAGCACGCATCTGCTGGCCTGGAGCGAAAGAGGCGGGCAGGAGGTCATCCTGGACTGGATCAAACAGGGGCATATCGGGGAGCTGAAGGAGATCCACAACTGGTCGAGCCGTCCCATGTGGCCCCAGTGGACCTCCAATCCCGAAGACACTCCTGCCGTTCCGGACGGAATGGACTGGCAGATGTGGCTGGGTCCCGTGCCCGACCGTCCCTACCACCCCAACTACACCCATGCCGTGTTCCGGGGCTGGTATGACTTCGGTGCAGGAAGCATTGCCGATATGGGGCATTACAGCCTCTGGCCCCTCTTTCTCAAATTCGGGATCAATACAGCCCCGCTCAGTGCCCGGGCTTACGGGACCACCACCTGCCGGGTGGATGACAACGTGAGCCACGGGGTGAGGAACAATGTCGCCTTTCCCTACTCCACCACGGTGCAGTTTGATTTTCCCGCCCAGGAGTCACTGCCTGCCTTCAAGCTGTTCTGGTACGACGGGGGCATGAAGCCCATGACCCCCGAGGAGCTGGATGCCGACGGGGGGGAACTGCCCAGGGAAGGGATGATGTTTGTGGGAGACCAGGGAAAGATCCTGGCCAGTTTCCATGGGGACAATCCCAAGATCATTCCCGAGAAAAGGATGGTAGAACTGACCGGGTCCGACAAAGCACCCCGGGTGCAGGTCAACCAGGACGAACGCACCTGGATCGAAGCCTTCAAGAAGGGAGAAGAATCACCTGGAACCTTCCTGAAAGCAAAACCTGTCACCCAGACCATTTTGCTGGGGGCAGTCGCTCTACGGGCCGGCAGGAAGGTGGTCTATGATCCGGAGAAAGTGGAGATCACCAATTATGAGCGGGCCAACCAGTACCTGACCCGGGAATACCGCAGCGGATGGGAACTGGACTGAACATGAGAGGACTGTTTGCGATGGCCCTGTTGATTATCCAGGGCAGCGCCCTTCAGGCAGAGGAACCGGCCACGCTGGCCATCGGGGAAAAAGCACCTGCCTTTTCCCTGGAGGGGATTGACGGCAAGACCTATACCCTGGAAAGTTTCCGGGAGGCGAAGGTGCTCACCCTCATCTTCACGGCCAACCACTGTCCCACGGCCCAGGCCTATGAAGAAAGGATGAAAGAGCTGAGTGCCCGCTATGCACCCGGGGAGATGCAGCTGGTAGCCATCTCCTCAAACCATCCCGGAGCTGTCTGCCTGGAAGAACTGGGTTATACCGACCTGGGGGACAGTTTCGGGGAGATGAAGATCCGGGCCATGGACAAAGGCTACAATTTCCCTTATCTCTATGACGGGGATGATCAGGCCATGGCCTTGGCCTGCGGGGCCAAGGCCACCCCGCATGTATTTGTCTTCGACCAGGAAAGAAAGCTTCGTTATACCGGACGCATTGATGACATGGAAGATCCTTACCGGATACCCACCCGGAGCGATGCACGGCTTGCCATCGATGCCCTGCTGGCCGGAAAGGAAGTGGAGGTGGAGACCACCAAGGCTTTTGGCTGTTCATTGAAATGGAAGTCCAAGATGGAATGGAGGAGGACCCTGGATGAAAGATGGAAAGAGAAACCGGTGAAGGTGGAAGGAATTGACCTGGACGGCGTAAAGGCCCTGGTTGGCAATCAGAGCGATGTATACAGGCTGATCAATGTCTGGGCCACCTGGTGTGGTCCCTGTGTGATCGAGTTTCCGGAATTTGTTGACATGCAGCGCATGTACGGACAGCGAAATTTCGAGGTGGTATCGCTAAGCACCGACAAAATGGCGGCCCGGGACAGGGTGCAGGCATTCCTGGAGAAACAGGAAGCGGCCTTTTCCAATTTTCACTACGTGGGGGACGGCCCCGAGGGATTGATCAATGCCCTCGATCCTGACTGGCAGGGGAATCTCCCGTACACCATGCTGGTAGCACCCGGCGGAAAGGTGCTCTACCGGCACGACGGGATCATCGATCCCCTGGAGGTGAAACGGGCTGTGATACAGGAACTGGGCAGGTACTTTGCAGACGATCCATGAAACGGCCGATATGGCTTATAGGACTCGTGGGGATCTTCCTGCTGGGATGCCGGATGCCTGCAAGAAAGGGCACGGCCGTGTTTGACAAGGACAACCTGTTGGCCTGGTGCATCGTGCCCTTTGATGCCCTGGAGCGTTCGCCGGAGCAGAGGGCCCGGATGCTTCAGGAGCTTGGGATCCCTGCCCTGGCCTATGATTACCGCGATGCCCACCTGCCTTCCTTTCCGGAGGAGATCCGGATGCTGAAGGACCACCAGATAGAGCTGCGTGCGGTTTGGTTGTGGACTGATCCCAGGGAAGAGGATGTGCTGGGAGCTTCCGGAAGAAGGGTCTTTGAGGTGCTTGACTCAACGCGTACCCGGGCGGAAATCTGGGTGGGAATGCCGGAAAATGCCTGGGCCGCTTTCGCGTAGAATGGCACGGCGTCGCCACTGGTCAATTCA
>CBDTYO010000367.1:0-4097 GCA_965364615.1 uncultured Bacteroidia bacterium | reverse complement strand
GCTGCCGATCCCGATGCTGAAGATATCATCGAGCAGAAGCTGGGATGGCTGGAACGCTCCATCACAGCCATACAGGCCAAAGGAAAGCATGTCATGCCCGGACTCGGAAATGCAAGCATCGACTGGCTGGCCTCTTACACCCTTTCCTCCCAGGATGAGCCTGACCTGCGCTTTTTCTTTATGGATTATGATACAGATGCCACCTCCGGGGAATATATCAATCACGTGGTCAGGCTGAACAATCTTCCTGCCAGGTTTTACCGGGAGATGAGCGAAACAAACCTGGATGTGAAACTGGACTATACCCAGCCCTTCAAACTGGCAGACCGCAGTGCCAAACTGAAGTTTGGAGGTTCATACATTGACAAGGCCCGCCAATCCACACAGAACATGTTTGTGGTCAAAAGACAGGGAGCCATCAATTTTGATGGAACCGCCTCTGATTTCCTGAAGGATGAAAACATGATCTGGCCCGAGAACTGGAGGGTGGTCTACTATGAGAATTCCCTCCTGACAGATGATAAGAACTCCTACCAGGGAACGGAAACAGTATATGCAGCTTATGCCCTGGCAGATCTGCCTGTCACCGAGAAAATCAGGGTCATAGCCGGAGCACGATATGAAAGGGCTGACATCTTTGTGGAAAACAAGGTAGATACCATGAAGTATCCGACCAATGCAGAAGATTACGACCTGGGTGGTTTCCTAGAAGGAGACCTGTTACCATCCATGAACCTGGTATATGGTGTGTCAGAAAACATGAACTTCAGGTTGGGTTATAACAAGACAGTGGCGCGACCTGTGTTCAGGGAACTGGCACCCTATGCCTCTTACGATTATAAGGCCGGTCTGCGGAAGATCGGGAATCCCGACCTCCGGAAGACCACCGTCGATAATGTGGACCTGAGATGGGAATGGTTTGTTCGTCCCGGCGAAATCCTTTCCTTCAGTGCCTTCTACAAATATTTCAAGAATCCCATCGAATTGAGGGACAAGGAGCAGGCGGCCAATCCGGAAATTCATTTCGAGAATATCGAAGATTCCCGCCTCTATGGCCTGGAATTCGAATTTCGCAGGAGGCTGGATTTCGTGGAGGCACTCAGGAATTTCTCCGTCGGTGCCAATGTAACCCTGGTGAGATCCATTGTACGCGAGGATTCCACCCGTCTGGCCTCCGCCAGGCTGGTGGATCCCGATTGGCCTGAGGCCAGGCCCATGTTCGGTCAGTCGCCCTATGTGATCAATTCGTATCTGAATTACCACCATTTTGAAAGCGGATGGGATGTGAACATCGGGTTCAATGTTTCCGGCGAAAAGCTGGTCCTGGTTAGCAAGGCCGCTACCCCCAATGTATATGAGCAACCCTTTCCAGTGCTGGACTTCAATGTGAGCAAGCAGTTTAAAAATGGGATCAATGTGAAGTTTTCAGCCGATAACCTGATCAATCCCAGTTTCGAGCAGACCTATGCCTTTGGTACCTCCACCGGTTATTTCCGGCAATTCAAATTGGGGCGCTCCTTCTCTGTCAGCCTGAGTTATCTTCTGAATTAACATGGGGGTAAAAAAGTTAACAAACAGATAATGTACAATGAAGGCCCCGGGGATTAAATAAGGGCAATTTAGCAAGGTATAATGATCATCTAAAAACCAAGAAATGAAAAGACTTTCTACACTTTTAACTATACTGATTGCCTGGTCTTTATCCCTGGCGGCAGCTGAAGTGGTCATCACGGAGGCCATCATGACGGCAGCAGGAACGGATGTAAACTGGACCAAAGACAATGTGTACATCCTGGATGGATTTGTCTTTGTGAACGACGGACAGACCCTGACCATTGAGGCCGGGACCGTGATCAAAGGGAAACCCGGTCAGGAAGAACTGGCTTCGGCCCTGATCGTGGCCAAAGGAGGAAAGATTTATGCCAACGGAACCGCGGCAGAACCTATTATTTTCACGGCCCAGGCCGACGATCTGAATGGATCGGTGGCAGATGAGGCCCAGGGGCTCTGGGGCGGAGTGATTGTGCTGGGAAAGGCTGCCACCAACAACAGCACTGCCGAGAAGGCCATTGAAGGCATACCCACTTCTGAAGCGCGGGGTCTGTATGGAGCTGATCCCACAGTGGCTGACGATCATTCGGGAAGCATGCAATATGTCTCGATTCGCCATGGGGGAACCAACATCGGAGAAGGCAATGAGATCAACGGACTCACCCTGGGTGCGGTGGGATCGGCCAGCACCTTTTCTTATATTGAGATAGTAGCCAATGCCGATGATGGCGTCGAATGGTTCGGAGGGACTCCCAAATGTGACCACATCCTGGTGGCCTGGGTGGGGGATGACTCCTTTGACTATGACGAAGGCTTTAGCGGGATGAACCAGTTCATGGCAGCCATACAGAGCACCGATGAAGGCGACCGGCTGGGCGAACATGATGGAGGCCCCAGCTCCAACGAGCTTGGACAGCCTTTTGCCCATCCCATCTTCTCCAATGTGACCTATGTAGGCCGTGGAGCAGCAGCCGGAAAACGCACGATCACTTTCCGCGACAATGCTGGGGGCGAATATGTGAATTCGGTATTTGCCGAACAGGCCATGGGCATCGACCTGGAATGGCGGGATGATATCGGCACCCCTACCTCGGGCGATCCGACCGGACTGTGTTCTTACAGCCAGTGGGCCGACGAAGGGATCCTGAAGATCGGGAACAACATCTTCCAGAGCGTGGCCGATGGGACCGGCGCCGGAATCTTCAAGGTGGTTTCGGAGAAGGATGATCAGGGTGCAGATCTTTTTGTGATAGCTCCCAATGCCAACTCCGAATTTGCCGCCTATTTTGCCACAGCCGGAAATACAGTGTCCGATGTGGGTGTGGATGCCACCAACCCCACTGCCAGTGGAGATGTTTACGGGGCCAATTTTGATGGCATGGATGCCTGGTTCGATGTGGTGACCTACCGCGGTGCCTTTGAGCCTAATCAGAACTGGGCCAAGGGATGGACCCTGTCACTGGGCGATGTGGAGGCCAAGTCAAACACCACCACGGGTATTTTCCAGCCCAAAGCAGCTGTGGAAATGTCCAGGGTGAAAGTCTATCCCAATCCCATCAGAGAATTCGCCACCGTAGAATTTGAAAATGAAAACAGGATGGCCCATAGCTTTGCGATCATTGATATGTCGGGACGCACCGTGAGGGTCATCAACAATATCTATGACAGCAGCTTCCATTTTGAGAAAGGAGATCTCAGGAGGGGCATGTACATTTTCCGCATGACCAATGAAAGAGGAGCCGTTGTTTCAGGCGGGAAACTGATCATTCAGTAGTTTATCCACCCTATATATTTCCAAAAGGCTGTCCCTTCGGGGATGGCCTTTTGCTTTTATATGAATCCGGCTTCGATGCCCCGCACGATGTCCTCAATTACCCTGTCATTTCCTTCCGGATCGTATTCTGATTTCAGGTTGTTCCCGAAAATCCGGGCAATCCCCTGCCAGAAAAAGGCAGTGATCCCTCCCTTCAGTTCCCTGATCACCTGGTAGGAGGTACGTCCGGTTTCCCGGTCGATCAGTTTGACCAGGATGATCCCCTGGGTGATCGTGAGCTTCCTGACCTCTTTTTCAAACTGCTGCATGATGTCCTGCTCTGCCTGGTTTATATAGGCCTTGCGCTCCTTTTCATTCTCCATGGCGGCCAGTTGATTGTCAAGTTCTTTCAGTTTCTCTCCGGCTACCTGCGCGTAGGGATACGCTCGTTTAACATTCGCGATCATCCGGCGATAGCGTCGCTTCAGGTAGAGGTATTCAAAATCTTTCCTTTCATATACGGTGACTGCCGGGAGTTCGACAATGGGCAGGGTGTCATTGTCCAGGATGATCCCCCTGGTGATGATCAGGCTATCCGGTGTTTTGTCCTGAGCAGTAAGCAGTTGGACCATTCCAAAGAAAAGTGCAACACATGCCATATATCTTAATGATGCCTTCACATTGGTAGCCGCCTGGTTCTCAAATAATGGTTATTTTTGCAAAGCTCAATTACCGTACCATACTATGGATTTACGGAGAAACTTTACACTTTGTTGTGATACAAAAGTAGAAA
>CBDTYO010000366.1:0-4126 GCA_965364615.1 uncultured Bacteroidia bacterium | reverse complement strand
AAACAAACTAATGGATCCCATTGGTAAACTCATGGGATTGAGATACAAGAGTCACCCCTGGCACGGCGTGGATATTGGTCCGGATGCACCCGAGGTGGTGATGAGCTTCATCGAAATGGTGCCCACCGATACCGTGAAGTATGAGGTGGACAAGGTGACCGGATATCTGAAAATAGACCGGCCCCAGAAGTACTCCAATTCGGTGCCGGCATTGTATGGGTTTATTCCCCAAACCTTCAGCGGTACCAGGGTGGCCGAACTGAGCCGGGAAAAGACCGGCAATGAGAATATTGTGGGGGATTCTGACCCGCTGGACATCTGTGTGCTGACCGAAAAGCAGATATCCCATGGCGACATCCTGGTCAGGGCCAGACCCATTGGTGGGTTCAGGATGATCGACAACAACCAGGCCGATGACAAACTCATCGCGGTCATGAACAACGATGCCCTTTACGAGGATTACCGGGAGATATCCGACCTGCCCGAGAAGGTGATCAATCGCTTAAGGCACTATTTCCTCACCTACAAGGACCTTCCGGGAAATCCGGCCGATGTGGAGATTACCCATGATTACGGAAGGGAGGAGGCCATGGACCTGATTGCCCGTTCCATAGAGGATTACCAGACCCGCTTTGAGAATCTGGATCACGTGCTGTCCAATGTATGATCAGGCTTAGGCGACCTGTTTGTAAAGGAACCTTTTGATCTTTTGTGTGGGTGTCTTTTCGAAGGGCTGCTCCTGGAGGATGATCATTTGCAGCTTGGAATTCCGTGCCACATGCTGATTTACATTGGCCATGAGTTCAGCCAACATTTCATCGGCCTTTGCCTTCAGCTGCTTCTGGAACTCGGAAGCATTGTCTTTCAGGTGTTTGATCCGCTCTTCCAACATCTCCATCACTTCCAGCTTCAGGTGGACCCTGGCCACCAGTTTTCCTTTGTATTCCATGACCAGGGATTCGTTGACGATCTCCCGGCTGTTCAGCACAGCTTCGATCTCTTCGGGATAAATATTCTCTCCGTTGGCTCCCAGGATCATGTTCTTGGATCTTCCCCGGATATAGAGAATCCCTCGCTCGTCCCTGTAACCCAGGTCCCCTGTACGGAAGAAACCGTCCGGTGTGAATACCTCAGCGGTCTTCTCTTCGTCCTTGTAATATCCCTTCATTACATTGGGTCCCTGGACCACAATTTCCCCTTCCCGGGTGACAGGATCGGGGTTTTCGATTTTCAGGGTGATGCCTTGCATGACCGTGCCCACCGATCTGTAAACCGCGTCGGCCGGACCAAAACCAGAGATCATGGGAGAAGTCTCTGTAAGTCCGTAGCCAATGGCATAGGGAAACTTTCCTTCGATCAGGAATTTCTCCACGTCTGGAGCCAGGGGGGCTCCGCCGATGCCAAAGAAACGGATGCGACCCCCGAAAAACTTCATGAGCTTGGCAACAGCTGCCCTGCTTAGCATCTTGCGGGTGATCTTTGCTTTCATCAGCATTCGCATGACCGGTGACTTGGTCAGAGCGGGTCTTACGGATGCCCGGTAGATCTTTTCAATGATCAGCGGTACCGTGAGCATGGTGGTGGGCCTTATCTTTTGCAGCAGCGGCTTCAGGTAGGAGGCTGTGGGAGCTCTGTCGATGTAGTGAATCTGTGCCCCGTTAAGCAAAGGGACCATCATCCCGATGGTACATTCATAGGAATGGGCCAGTGGCAACATAGACAGGAAACGATCCGTCTCCACCACTGCGTGAATGGTCCATGAGCTTTTGGCATTGCTGAGAATATTCTGGTGGGTGAGCATGACTCCTTTGGACCTTCCGGTGGTGCCGGAGGTATAAATAATGGAAGCCAGGTCATTTCCTTCCGCCTCATACAGGCCTTCACCCTTACCCAGGGTAGAGGGATCCACCACCAGTTTCCTGAGCGAGCCCGGTGCGTGGGCGGTAAGAACGGGCTCGTCTTTTTTCACGTCCAGCAGCTGGAAATCATCGGTGTTGAATACCATCTCCACCGCCGGAGGCAGTCCGGCAGTCAGCCTGGGGAGCAGTTTTCCGGAAACAAACAGGGCTTTGGCCTCCGCATGCTCCAGAATGGATAACACTTCCGGTCCCTGAAAATCAGGCAGTATGGGAACCGTGGTCGCACCCGTGGCCAGGATCCCGAAATAGGCGATCACCCAGTGCGGACTATTCTCGCTGAGGATGGCGACCTTGTCTCCCTGGCCGATGCCAGCAGCCAGCAGCGTGACCGCAGTGTGCCTGGCAGCCAGTTCGAGCTCATGGTAAGTGTAGTCTACCCCCTGTTCGCTGGTCAGGGCGGGAAGGGAGGAAAAATTCCTGGCACTGTTTTTCAGGACCAGGGGCAGATTGTTCACATCGTCCCACAGTTCATTGATCTTGGTATTCATCTTGCTTCTTTTTTCATGCTTCCCGATATCATTGCTCCACCTGCTTTTTTCTGAACCCCTGGTCCAGCTGTTCAAAGCTCTTCTTCCCCAAAAGGAAAAAATCGGCTACGATGCTACCTGGATATATTTCGCTAACAATAACGTTATTTTTCCCGGTTTTGTTCTTTTTATTTGTCCCTCTATAGCTTCTTTTCATCCCATAGAAGGCCCGATGGGCCCGCAGCACGGCCCAGAAGTCTTTAAAGGCACCCTGCAGCAGGAAACGCAGCGCGGATATTCCATCAAACATCATCCTCACCAAGAGGGTGATCACCCGTTGTTCTGGTGGGAGGTTTTTGTATAATAACAGGAGGTTATTCCTGAAATTCAGAAAGGTTTTCATGGGATGGCCCCGTTCCAGGGTTCCTCCTCCCACGTGGTATACTTTGGAGGAGGGGACCGAAAGAATGACATGCCCCATCCTCTTCAGGCGCCAGCAGAGATCAATCTCTTCCATGTGGGCGAAAAACTGTTCGTCCAATCCGCCCACCTTCTTCCAGAGATCCGACCTGACCAGCAGGCAGGCACCTGTTCCCCAGAATAATTCCGTGCTTTGGTCATATTGACCATGATCTTCTTCCATGGCATCAAAGATCCTGCCACGGCAAAAGGGATACCCGAACCGGTCGATGAATCCCCCGGCAGCTCCGGCATACTCAAAGTGTGATTTTTGGTGGTAGTTGAGGATCTTGGGAGTACAGGCCGCCACCCTCGGATTGTCCTGCATGGCCCTCAACAGGGGATCGAGCCAGCCTTCGGTCACTTCAATATCAGAGTTGAGCAAAAGGTAATAAGTGGCCTCGATCTGATCCAGGGCCCGGTTATACCCCCCGCTGAAACCATGGTTTTTCTCCAGCCTGAGGGTCCGGATGGCAGGAAACTCCTTTTCCATAAACTCCATGGAGTGGTCGGCGGAGCCATTGTCGGCCACCACTATTTCCGCCTCGGGGTGATTGGTATATTTGACCAGGGTGGGAAGGAACTTTTCCAGGAAGCTTGCTCCGTTCCAGTTTAATATGACGATGGAAACTAGTTTCATTGGGTTCCCATGATTTTATGAACGGATTCTTGAAATTCATTGAATATGTGCTGGTTGGCACATATGAAGGTGTCCTCGAAGAGGGGAAAATCTCTGGCGTTAAAATCGCCGATTTTACCTCCGGCTTCCTCCACCAGGATCATGCCGGCTGCTATGTCCCAGGGATGCAAACCATACTCATAAAAGCCATCGTAACGTCCGCATGCCACATAGGCAATATCGGTGGCCGCTGATCCAAGCCGTCGCAATCCATTGGAATGCCTCATGAAATGATCCATGCTTCGCATAAACTCCTTCAGGTAAGTAAAGTTGGTATAGGGAAAGCCAGTGGCAATCAGTGCCTCTCCCACCTTACGCACCCCGCTTGTCCGGATGGCTTTGCCATTCAACCAGGCACCTCCCCCTTTCCAGGCATAGAAGTACTCATCCAGACCGAATTCATAAACGATCCCCAGCACCACCTCCTGCTCAGTGGCCAGTCCCACGCTGATGGCAAAGGGAAAAACACCGTGGATGAAATTGGTGGTTCCGTCGAGGGGATTCCGGTCGGGAGTTCGTTGATGTCAATCAGGTTGATGGTCATGCGGGCCCTGCGGAAGCTACCGTCGCTGGAGGTGGCGCGGACCATGATGTTGTGGCTC
>CBDTYO010000365.1:0-4209 GCA_965364615.1 uncultured Bacteroidia bacterium | reverse complement strand
TTCCTCTGCTACAGCCTCAGATCCTTCGGCGGGCTCAGCAGCCACTTCCTCGGCAGCCTCATCACCAGCTTCTTCAGCAGCTTCTTTCTCGACCAATTCGGAACGTTTCTTGGCAATCTCTGCCGCCCTGGCTTCTTTGATCCTGGACTCTTCTTCCATCCGGGACTTTTCGAGTTGCTCCTTGGAAGACTTCAGCCGGTCTTTTTTGGCCTGGATTTTCTGTTCCTTTTCGGTCATCCATGCCTGGAACCTTTTTTCGGCTTCCGCCTCATCAAAGGCTCCTTTTTTAACACCCTCAAGGAGGTGTTTCTTGTACAATACTCCTTTGTAGGATAAGATAGCTCTACAGGTATCGGTAGGTTGAGCGCCTTTCTGCAGCCATTCTAAGGCTTTGTCGAAGTCCAATATAATGGTAGCAGGATTGGTATTGGGATTATACTGACCCAATGATTCAATAAATTTACCATCACGTGGCGCCCTGCTATCAGCAACTACAATAGAGTAGATCGCCTGAAATTTGCGACCCTGTCTTTGTAATCTGATCTTTGCTGGCATACTCTTTTAATTTAATTTTGATTTAAACCTACATTTTTAGCGACCGCAAAGGTAGCATTAATCGCATAATATGCAAAGATTAATAAGCTTTTAGAAAGAATATAGGCGCATTCCCACGTAGAAGGTTCTGGGTGCTCCAGGACCATATATATACCCACTATCCCGGACCCTCGAAGTATCAAAGTCATTCTGGTAGGCATTGGTCAGGTTCTTGACCCCGCAATAAATTTCCAGTCCGCTGTCTACCAGATCAAATTTGAAGGTGTAACCCGCTTTGATACCCAGCTCGAAAAAGGAGGGTGTTGTCACGTATGCATCCACCAATTGTTCAGGAGCCCCGGCAAAATGCACCAATTCCATGCTGCCGGTATATACCCCGCTGACTGAGGCACTAAATCGATCTCCAGGAGTGAGGGCGTAGGTGAAATAGCCATACTGGTTGGGCGTCCTGAGAAATTCTCTCCTGGGTTCTTCACCTTCGATATTTTCAACAGGTTCGTCAAACAGGCTGCTTTGCAGGGTAAATCCGGCTTCCATCTGCATCTTTTTGTTGTAGTTCCCCCTGAGTTCAATGGTCCCTCCCTGCACCGAAGCTCCGGAACCATTCCGCTTCTCAAACACATTCCCGAATTCATCCTGGCCAATGGGCTGAAGAAAGAAGGCGTCGTTCAATTTGGTGTAAAAGCCCTCCAGGGTGAATCCTGCAATGTAATTCTCCGTGGCCTTATCGTAATTCACCGATCCGCTCAGGCTTTGTGATCTTTCTTCCAACAGATTGGGGGATAGGACTATGCGTGATATTCCTCCACCGGCAAAAGCAATGTGCATATCCGCATCAAAGGCCTGGGGCGCCCGGAAGCCCGTACCCCAGGTCAGGCGGAACTGGGTAAAGGTTTTCAGCTTATACAGAAGGGATACCCGTGGACTAAGAATTAGCCTGTCAACCAAATTGTGTTTATCGGCCCTCACCCCTGCAAGAAGGGTGAAGCCCTTCCTGATCTCCCAATCGCTTTGCAGAAACGCTCCGAAATTACCGGTGGTCTGATCCAGGATATAATTATAAGCCCGTATGCTGTCCATTACATCGTCAAAGACATATTCTGCTCCAAAGGTCAATACGTTGACTCCCCCCATGAAGTCTTCAAGGCGATGGTTGAGCTGGGTACCCGCCTGAAGGGTATAGTTGTAAGTAAAACCATAGGGCGGATTATTCAGGTGCTCGCTGATATCCGCAGAATCATAGGGATAAATTCCGGTATAATGTTTTCGGTCGGTTTTCTGTCCGGCCAGGTAAGCGATGAAGGAACTGTTATCGTCATTGAAATTGATCTGGTAGTCAAGTCCTCCCATCAGCACATTGTGGGTGCGTTCTTCAGATTGAAGCGCCATGTGGGCAGGCTCGTTGACCATCTCTCCCCCGTAGCGGTATTCGCTCAGGCTGCTGAAACTCAATTCCAGTTTCTGATTGTACCTGGGCTTAAAAAAGAGGGTGGCGCCGAAGGAATTATTGGCCAGCTGGGGCAACTCCGAAAAGTTGTCCCCATTGTGATCGTAGGCCTCCCTCATCCTTCGGTTCACAAAAATGGAAGCACCGGCGTTGTTTTTATGGGTCAGCATATTTAAATTTCCGGACAGAACATTATCCATCGCCTGGCCGTTGATCAGGGAGGAGCTGAGGTTGATGTCATAGCTGCTCTCCGCTGGGATCTTAGTAATCACATTGACGGTGCCCCCTATGGCACTGGAACCGTAAAGGGCCGATCCGCCGCCACGAACCACCTCAATGCGTTCCACCATGTTGGCGGGAATTTGCTCCATGCCATACAATCCTGTCAGGGGACTGAACACAGGGCGGCCATTGATCAGGATCTGGGAATATCCTCCACCCAGTCCATTCATTCTTAGCTGGGTATAGTTGCAGGTCTGGCAATCGGTTTCCACCCTTAAACCCGGTTGAAATTTCAAGCCCTCAGATATATTGCAGGCCTGGGTCTGTCCCAACAATTTGCTGTCAATCACATTCACGATAACAGCGGCATCGGTCTGCCTTTTGAAAGTTTTGGTGCCGGTGATCACCACCTCATCGATGGCCATGGTTTCTGCTTCCAGCTCAAAGTTCACCTCCAACACCTGCTCAGCTTCGATGGTGATCTCCTTTTTCACCGTGGTATATCCGATGTAAGCAGCCACCAGAACATGTTTCCCTGGTGGCAGGTCGATGAGCATATAGTGCCCTGTGATATCGGTAGCCGTTCCAATGGTGGTCCCCTCAATATGAACTGTCGCAAAAGGAATGTGTTCTCCGTCGGACTGCACATCCCCGAAGATGTTTGCATCTGAATGTTGGGCATTGAGTGCTGTTGCTGTAACCATGATGGCGGCTGCCAGCATAATTCGGGTCAGGTAATTCATAGGATCCAATTGATACATAGGGTAGAACCACTGAAAGCTCCGCATGGTTCAAACTTTAGGCAAAAAAAAAGGGGGAAATCCCGTGTATCTGGGTTATCTGACGATGAACTTCTTGGTAAGTACCTTTTTCCCGATCTCAATCCTGAGAAAGTAAATGCCTGATTTAGGGCTTTCCAGGTTCACCTGGGCTGTCACGGAGGTGTCTTCATGTACCAGATCCTCACTGATGTTCTTCACAAGTTTGCCTGTAATGTCGAAAACCTTCGCCTTGACCTTTTCCTCACCCTGATGATCAATGGTCAATTGAAACCTGCCATCGGATGGATTCGGGAATACCTGGATCTTGTTTTCACCCTGTTCAACTTCCGGAATCCAAATATCCGGAGCGTTGAAAGAACGGGCATACAGATTTTGAGAGATCACAAATGCTCCCAAAAGCAGTCCCGCGACTATCAGGGTAAATCTTTTCATCCTTCAAATATAAGCAAAAATCCTGCCAACAACTTATTAACAAGGGAAATTCATTGGGCTATTTCGGCTAACTTTACAACCCATGTTTTTGATATTTGACACGGAAACCACAGGCCTGCCAATCAGGGATAATGCACCTGTTTCTGAGGTGGATAACTGGCCAAGGGTGGTTCAGATTGCCTGGCAGCTTCATGACGAAAGCGGGGATCTTCTGGAACATCAAAATCTTCTGGTAGTTCCTGAAGGATTCGAAATCCCCTATTCTGCCGAGAAAGTACACAAGATATCTACCGACAAGGCCCGAAAGCATGGGGTGCCGCTAAATGAGGCCCTGCAAAAGTTCAATGATTCTCTGGGAAAAGCATCTTTCCTGGTGGGACACAACATACGCTTCGACATGAACGCCCTGGGTGCAGAATTCATCAGGGCGAGCATTGAATCACGGTTTCTGGAAATCAAGCAAATCTGTACCATGTGGTCCAGCACCGATCACATGAAACTTCCGGGGGGAAGGGGTGGGAAATATAAGCCCCCCAAGCTCATGGAACTATATGAGTACCTGTTCGAGGAACAATTTCCCGAGGCCCACAATGCCTCGGCCGATGTGGAAGCCACTGCCAGGTGCTTTTTTGAATTGTTGCGAAAGAAAATCATTTCTCCCGAAACCCTTGCACTCACTAAGGATCAGTACAGCAAGTTCATCTCAAAGAACCAGGGCAAAGTCCCCGGGGTCGGACTGGATCACCGGCCCAATTGGGAACCCAAACAAAA
>CBDTYO010000364.1:0-4211 GCA_965364615.1 uncultured Bacteroidia bacterium | reverse complement strand
CCTCCGGCCCATAGGGATAGGCGCTCATCCCGTGGAAGGGCAAGGGACCCACTTCCTGTCCGTGGGCCGTATTCAGGTCCCCGTCCTTTACCCAGCCCACGCTGTGAATCAGGAAGTCGCGTTTCCATCCCTCCGGCACTTCCGGGAGGGAGGAAGCATCAAATTCGATGGTGGTTTCATCCCCTGCATTCTTGATCTCATACATATCGTCTGCTTCCAGCAGGAGTGGCAATACATCCCCGAAACGCGTATACATGCCCGTGAGATCGCGCCACCTGGGGGCTGTGCTGACCTGGCTGTAATCAAACCAGTGGGGACCGTACCTTCCCCCCTTCCGGTATGGACGCGAAAAGCCCCGGTAATGGAGGTCCGCTGCGCTGGGATCCAATGCATAGGCACGCACCTCAGCCTCCGGATCTCCCTGGGCAAAAAAGATATGGTCCCAGTGCAACTGCATGTTGGTGCGTATCCGGATCCGGGGATCGGCCGGATTGACCTTGCCGCTCAAATCGGCCACCAGCATCTTGTCCTTGCCCATGGGGAAGCCCAGGTTGTGGATGACGGGTTCCCACTTTTCGGCAACTTCTTGAGCCGGGCCACCTCGGCATTCAGGGCTTCGATCTGCGGGGGCAGGATGGCGGTCTGATCCGACTGTGAGATGGAAGCATTGATGCTGGCATCGGTGGGGAAGATCCAGCCATAGAGATAGAGGTAGAGGCTCTCCGAAGGATCAATCTCCCCCGGATCTATGGTGATCACCGACATTTCGGTCAGGCCCTGGTACTTGCCCTGGCGGAATACCGGGGTATACCGGTCATCCCTTTCTGAAACAGCCGGCAATAGGTTGGTTCCATGCTGATCGGTCACAGAAAGGGGCACCTGCTTTTTCCCCACCTGAAATAGCTTGTATCCATCCATGGAAGGAGGACCCATGCGCTCATCCACATATAGGTCCACCTCTTCGGGATGATCGAGCACCACCAGGCCCACCTTATCCGTGTAGATGGTCTCCCAGAGCTCCCCGGTGAGCTGTATGATGTACTTATCGCCCTGCATCTTCATCTGTTCGCCCGGGATTTTGATGTAATCCACCGAAGCATCGGCAGGGGCGTAGGAACTGGTTTCACCCATGATGCCCAGGGGCATGCCCAGGGCACTTTTCCACATGACGTCTTTCACAAAGGCATATTCCTCGCCGTTCCAGGCATAGAGGAAGGGACAGGATCCTTTCAGCTGCTGCTCCTCGATGAGGTCCTGGTTGGTGGCCGGGAAGAACATGTTCTGGGGAACCCCGTTGGTCCAGAGGATACGTATCACCTCTGCCTGTTGGCGCGATCCCAGCCCGAAATGGATGTTGGGACCGGTCACCACCTTGGACTGGTAGAGGCTGCCCGCACGGACCTCCACTTTGGCCCCTATGCCATAATAATTGTTCTTGGCGCTTCCGGCCCTCAGTCCCACCAGCTTCATCTTGATGAAATGGTGGTTGTTCCCGCCATCGTTGCGCAGGAGTCGGATATCGCCTGCGAGCCCGGTGATCCCCAGGTCCAGGTCCCCGTCGTTGTTGTAGTCGAAGATGGTGATCTTTTGTCCCGAATTCAGATCCTCGGGCAGTATGCCCGGGGAAAGCCACAATTTGCCGTTTCCATCCGCATGGGACAGCACGGCTCCGCTCTGGCCCTCAAGGGTCGCTTCTCCCACAGCCAACAGATCCAGGTAGCCATCGTTGTCAAAATCGAAAAACTCGGCATCGTGGATTTTCAGGCTTTCCAGGCTTTTCAACAGCTCTTCTGAGGTGGGATCCTCCTGGAAACTTCCGTCTCCCTGGTTCAACAGCATGGCCGAATTACCGGGAACAAGCGAAGCAATGAACAGGTCAGGGAATCCGTCGTTGTTATAGTCGCCCACACTGACTGCACTGGAGCCTTCCCGCTTTTTTAATCCGGCTTCGTTGCTGATTTCGCGGAAAAGGCCCTGCCGTTGGTTGGAATACAGGCGGGTGGATCCGTCTTTGTTGATCACCACCAGGTCGATGTCGCCATCGTCATCAAAGTCGGCGAAGCCCGCATCCACGCTTTCCACCTCCTCTCCGGCCAGTCCGGATCGCTCCCCCTGTTCGGTGAAAGTCCCGTCGGCATTGTTTCTGTAGACCCTGTTCATTCCGGACCTGAACAGGAAAATATCCAGATCCCCGTCATGATCATAGTCAAAAAAGAGGGATCCTGAAGCCATGTCTCCATCGTCCACCCGGGCCTGAACACCCAGCTCCTGGAATGTCTCTTCATCTGCGTTGCGGTAAAGGACATTGGCTCCCTCCTTCACCACATAGAGGTCCAGAAATCCATCGTTGTCATAATCCGCAAAGTGGGCCGAATATTCGTTACCCTGGTGGGTAATGCCCGTTTCCTGGCTTACATCCTGGTATACTCCCCATTCATTTTTGAGCAGGTAATGCTGGTAGCCGCCGCTTGCCGGATCAAAGCGACCGGCATATAGGTCCACGTCGCCGTCCCCGTTGTAATCGCAAGCGCTCAGATGGGAAATGGGGCCTGACTCTTCGCTGGCGGATCCATTTTCCTGGAGCAAAAATTCCAGTCCGGCTGTGGCTGTGATATCAGTGAATCTGATGGCTGCCAGTACCTCCTCCCAATCGGACGGCTGGAAGCCCATCTGGGTCTGGGCAAAGGTGATGACCGGCGAACCCACCAGGGCTCCTCCCGGACCTTTGAGGTCCGTCATCCCTGCCTGGTAGGGAGTGGTCACCTTCATGTAGTTGTGAAAGATCATATAGGCCACTGCAGCCTCTTCCAGGTCTCCTTTCCGCAATGCAATCAGGGCCTGGTCATAGTAGTCCACTGCCTCTTTCGGAAACTCAGGGAATATTTGCCGGATCTCCTCCAGGCGGGCCAGGGCCTGATCCGTGTCTCCGGCATTGACCAGGATCTCAATGAGGTTGAGCCGCGGCACCATGTTCCCCGGAACTTTCTCCACCAGCTCGGTGGTATATTGCTTGCGCTTTCCCATGGCCTCCTCCCCCTGCATGCTTGCATAGAGTTCGGTGAGGTTGTAGAGCGATTTCACATGGCCCGGGGAAAACTCCATGATCTTCTCCAGTTCTTCCACGGCCTTTTCCGTATCTCCTCCCATTTCATATACCTTGGCCAGGATCAGCCGGACATCGGGGTCCTCCGGACGCATTTTGATGGCCTTGAACAGCCATTCCTCGGCTTGCTCAAACTTTCCCATCCTGAGGTAGACAATGCCCAGGTTGGCATAGCCCATCACTTCATTCTCATCCAGATCGATGATCTTTAAAAACTCGGCCTCGGCCTCTTCCAGTTTGTTTTCCTCCAGATAGGCCAGACCGAGGGTTTTGGCTGAGATCATCTCCTCGGCCCGCTCGGCATCGGTCCCTTTTTGCTGTTTGCATCCATGTCCGGGCAGCAGCAACAGTCCGGTTATCAATAGAATAATGCCCCTGTATTTCATGATCAATCTCAAGTTTTCACCCGACACAAGATACGAAAAATAGGGTACTTCAGTCCCCTGGATTTTCTAACTTTGGGGTATGAAACAAAGATGCAGACGACGCGATTTTCTCGGCCGGATGAGTCTCGGAGTACTATCGGTGGCTGCACTGGGTGCCTGTTCCGGAAGGGAAACCCCTCAGGCAGGCAACGATCCGAAGCCGCAGGAAAGAACTTTTGCAACCGCACTGGACGAGAACCGCCGGATGCCCCGCGATCTGGTGAAAAAGATGCTGGATCAGAAGGTGGATGAGTACATGCAGCGTTCCCACCACTGTGCCCAGAGTTCTTTCATGGCCCTGAAAGAGCAGTTCAGACTTGAAGGCGACCAGGTATTCAAAGCACTCACACCCCTGCCCGGCATCGCCGAACGGGGAGAAACCTGCGGGGCCGTCACCGGTCCCCTGATGGCCCTGGGACTCATCTATGGCAGGGATATCCAGCAAATGGATGACTGGGACCGATACCAGGCATCCCTGTTGCCCGCCGGCCGGTTCTGCGATCAGTTTGAACAGGAGTTCGGGACCACCCTCTGTCACGAGGTGCAGGAAGGCGAATTTGGCCGTTGCTACCGGCTGACCGATCCGGATGAACTGCAGGAATTTCAGAATGCCGGGGCCACTGAAAAATGCAGCGCCGTGGTCCGCAGTGCTGTGCACATGGCCGCAGAGATCATCCTGGGGG
>CBDTYO010000363.1:0-4221 GCA_965364615.1 uncultured Bacteroidia bacterium | reverse complement strand
GGTTTCTTAAGGGCTGGTCCACTGACCCAGAGATCGGGAAACTCGGTATAGGACTCTCGGGTAAAAAGGAGCTTATCCGCCTCTTCTGCCCTGGCCACGGGGGTATATTTGTGGGGTCCTTCCGCCAGCATTTTTACCCCAGGCTTGCCCGCCTCCATGGAGTAGATGGCCGTATATTTTTTCAGATCGTGATAGGCGGTGAGCAGCAGATTTTCCCCCGGTTCCAGGAATTGCCTGTCCCGGTCGAGCCGGCGGATCCTGAATTGCAATCTTTCAGCACGTCCCTGGTTCTCAGTCAGGCACAAAGCATCGCTTCCATCCACGGGGAATTGCCATATGTCGTACTTGTCATAGATCAGTACTGCCCTGGAAGCATCGAGCCAATCAGCTACGCCGTAACCCGGCGTGTCGGCAGGATAATCCCAGTCCTCATCCGCGAAGGGCACATTCAGTCCCGCTGTCAGATTCCTGCTTTCACCCGTGGAAGCATCCAGCAGGTACCAATCCCCGGCCTGGTACCAGACCAGGAATTTTCCGTCCGGAGAGAGGGAAGGACTTCCCTGGTGTTTTTCAACCACCAGTTTCCTTTTTGCACTCTCCAGGTCCACCAGGTAATAATCCCTGTACCTGCCGTCCCAGGTGGCCATTTTTGCATAAGGGACATTGGAGGAGCCAAGCACCCTGTGGGGATTGTCGGAAATACGGATCTCCGGCATGTCCGGACCGGACAAGGGGATGAACCGATCCTGATCCGGGTAGTATACCCCCGTATAGGTTCGGTCCTTTTCTTCCTTCCATTGGATCTTCTGCTGCGGATTGATGTAGGGATCGTTCCAGTGCCACACGTCCACCTGTTTCCCGGCCAGGATATCTTCAGTGCTGTAAAGGTTTTTCAAGGAGTCGGGTTTTTCCTCCTCCGGAAACAGGATTTCGGATTCCGGTTTGATGCCCAGGAACAAGCGCAAGCCGTCCCGGGTCCATTGCAGGGAATTGCTGTGCCAGATCCTCCATCCATCCTCCAGCTCCCGGTCGTTCAGGGCTTCCATGGCCCTGGTTTCGCCGGGTTCCCAGAGCCAGAGCCCTGTTTCTTCCTTTTTTCCCTTCTCCCCGGCGATCCCTGCCAAAAAGGCCAGTTGTCCCAGCGGGTTGTTCCAGACCAGGTCACTGCCCCAGGCACTGCTGTCAGCAAACACCGGAAGGGCCCTGGGGTTTGGATCCAGGAGGTCCAGCACATAGATCCCGTTTCCCCCGGCACCGGTATCTGCCACCACATAGGCCAGGTGTTGGGAAATGCTGTCAAAGGCAAAGCTGGTCACATAAGGGATTTCCTGTTTGGAACCCTCTTCCAGGTCCCACAAGCTTAAGGTATTCCCGGGGGTTAATCCCTCCGGTTCTTTTTCTCCGTTGTTCTTTTTGCTTTCACCATGTTGCACAGCGGCCAGCAGGTTTCCGTCGTTGCTGAATGCAAAGGATTTGATGGAATCCATGCGGGTCTGATCCCCGGTGCGCGTGTCCAGCAGGATGAGCCCTGTTTTGGATCCCTCGTCCTTGCCTTTATCTGATACCAGCAGTTCGCTGGCAGGAACGGCCAGTACGGCCGCGACCCACTTACCGTTGCCTGAGATCACAGGATCCCTGGCTCCGGCCAGTTCGAACTGTTTCCTGCCATCGGCGGAGTACACCAGCACCCGGGGATCGCCCCGGTCGGGCACCGCTGCATGCACCACCCATTGGCCATCTTTGGAGATGGAAGGGGATCTCAGTTGTTCAAATTTCATGATGTCCGCCACATCCATGGCCCTCTTGTCCTGGGCCTGAACAGCGGCGCAGGAAAGGAGCAGAAAAAAGGCGATGCAGCATCGCCCAAAAAAATGATTCATGCCTGTTTACTGATTATTTAGTAGTTATGACCACCACCCCATTGCCCCCGCGGGATGCATAAATGGCTGCCTCGGCTCCCTTCAGGATCCTTACCGACCTCACAAAACAGGGCCTGATCCATTCAATGCCTTGGGTCGGCTGACCGTCAACGATAATCAGGGCATAGGAGGATCCCGCACTGAATGAGGTTTTGCCTCCCCGGATCAGGACCTGGCCATTTTCCACGGTCACTCCCCCGAATTCAGCTTCAATGAGTTTGAAAATATCCGTGTATTTGCAGTAATCGTTGTTCTCTGCTTCCAGGTTGGCCACTGCGTAATTCAGATCCACCTCGTGCACATAGCCGTTATCAACGGCCATTTGCCTGTTTTTCTGGGTGTCAATGAACACCAGGTTTATGTTCAAGGAGTCGGTATCAGCATCTACCTTTTTGTTTACGGGACGAAATACCTTGGGTTTGATCATCACCACATCCTTTTCCTCACAGACCAGGGAGAAATTTCCCAGGGTATCAGAAACGGTGGTGGCTTTGGCCTTTTTTGAAGAGATTTCCACATTCATAACCGGAAATTCGTTGTAGGCGGTAAGCTGACCGTGGACTACCCGGTTTTGGGCAACAGCTGCCACTGTCAGGAGACAGAGGACAGATACTATCATAATTTGCTTCATATCAAGGGCTTTTAATAGTATTTTAAAGATACTACAATATCATTATGTGTATTCTATAGAGTGCAAATATCATGCAAGGTTTAAAAGGAATATCATGAAATAATTAAGAATCCGTATGATTGTACCCACTTTCATGATGTTTGTCCCGGGCATCACCCTATTTGCCAGGGCCAAATCTGCAATAATCGAAAATAAACGCTAACTTTGCTTACTCTAAATGAAGCAACTAAATCAACTGTATGGGAAGATCACAAGAATCATTCAACAAAAAAGAAGTTAGAAAGAAAAAAGCAAAGAAAAGGCAGGACAAGAAGAGACTGGCCAAGAAAGATGATGACAAGAAGGGCGGACTTGACGATATGATCGCCTATGTGGATGAGAACGGGAGACTCACCGATACTCCTCCGGATCCGGCCAGTAAGAAGAAGACCAAAGTTGAAGATATTGAGATCAGCATTCCCAGGCAGGACCCCAACGACAGACCTGACCCCATCAGACGGGGAAGGCTCACCTTTTACAACGATTCCAAAGGCTACGGTTTTATACGCGATGCAGAAACCCAGGAGAGTATTTTCGTTCACGTGAATGAGTTCCAGGACGACATCATGGAAGGAAATATGGTCAGTTTTGAAGTGGAGAAAGGGATGAAGGGACCGGCTGCAGTGAGGGTAAAACTGGCCTGACAACCCCCTCAAATCTTTTCACATGGACCGATCTGCGTTGAAAGTAACCGTTCTTACGGTAATTCGCGCCGCCATCGGGTGGCATTTTTTGTATGAAGGGCTCTCCAAACTGCTGCTGGAGAATTGGTCCTCCCAAAGCTACCTGGCCAATGCAACTGGATTCCTTTCGGGGTTCTACCACTGGCTGGCCGCCGGTGAAGGCATGGTAAGGGTGGTGGACGTTCTGAATGTTTACGGACTGATATTGATCGGCCTGGCTCTGTTCCTGGGGATTTTCATCCGCCTGGCTTCCGGGGCCGGGATCCTGCTGTTGGTCCTTTACTATTTTGCCTATCCCCCCTTTGGAACTTCGCTTTTTGGATCTGTTGAGGGCCATTTCTACATTGTCAACCGCAATTTCATTGAGGCCTTCCTTTTGCTTTGGTTTGTGATCAGCCGGCAAAGGGGCTATGGCATCTCACAATGGATCAGGGACAGGAAGAAAATTCTTGCGGAAACCGATCCGGCAGTGACCGGGCCGTCGGAGATCGGTCCGGACATGCAAGGTTCGCGTCGCGAGGCATTAAAAAACCTGGCTGCCCTGCCCATCCTGGGAGCCATGGGGTGGGGGGCCTTCCGTCATACCAGCAAGGATGTGGATGTGATGTCCGGTGCCACCATCCAGTTAAACTTTTCCACCCTCGATAAGCTCAAAGGGGAATTGCCCAAGGGCAGGATCGGCGAACACGAAATCAGCCGCCTGGTGGCCGGAGGGAACCTGGTGGGCGGATGGGCACATGCCAGGGATCTGATCTATGCATCTTCTTTGTTCAAGGCCTACAATACCGAAAAGAAGGTCTATGAAACCCTGATGCTGGCCGAGCAGGCTGGCATCAACACCATCAACATTGGCTTCCCCACCAATGCCTTGATTGCCAAATACAAAAAAGCAACAGGCAGCAAGATCAAGGTGATCTCCCAGATCCATCCCGACATGGAAAAGGAAGAC
>CBDTYO010000362.1:0-4252 GCA_965364615.1 uncultured Bacteroidia bacterium | reverse complement strand
CCGAAATACCGCAAGAGTTTCTATCCCCTTCCGAACCCTTCAAAAAAGGTTCAGATGATCTTGGCCTCCACTGGTGGCACTGGAGCCGGTCCGATGGCAAGATAACCATGAGTCCGGGATTGCTGAAGATCCTGGGAGTGGCCGCCGAAAGCTTCGATGGCCTTCCGAAATCCATCTACAAGAACATTCATCCCGAAGATGTGGAGCGAAACAAGACCCGCATCACCAGGCTTTACAGGGGGAAGGATGATCTGTATGAAATGGAGTACAGGGTGAGAGGACCAAAGGGAAACTGGCTCTGGTATTACAACAGGGGAGCGGTAATGGTCAAAGACAAGCACGGAAGGGCCATGGTCATAGGGGGGATCACCATGAATATTTCCGGACCATTCAAGAAGCTGCTGGCCCTGGTGGAGGACAAGGAGAAGTTTGAGTTCATTTTCAGGCACTCCACCGAGGCAATCCTGGTTTTGGAGTTTCAGGATGACAAAATAAAAAGGATCAGGGATGCCAACCGTGCTGCCCTGGAATTGTTTCAGCGCAGTGAAAAAGATATCATGTCGGAGGTACCTGTGCAGTTTGCCAGCGATGATATGCTGGGAATCGGCGGAATGATGATCAGGCAGATCAGGGAGAAAGGCTTTGCCAGCTTTGAGAAAAAAGTCCAGTTACAAAGCGGGGATCACAGGTGGCTCGAATTTACGGCCCACGGATTTACCCTCACCGGGGAGGATCTGATCATCACCATTGTGAAAGACAAGACTTCGAATAAGAAAGCAGAAGCAGCGCTCAGGGAAACCGAGAAGCTTTACCGGACCCTCTTTGAGGCCGCAGGGGACCGCATCGGCCTTTACACCCCCGAGGGTAAAGCCTTGCTGTTGAATTCGGCCTTTTATGAAACTTTGGGATATACCCGGGAGGAGTTTTTGAACATTGATCAGCAAAGCCTGATACATCCCGCGGACCGTGAACAGATTGCTCAGTCCAATAAAGACCTGGGCGAAAAAGGCTATTCAGCTGCAGAATACAGGGTGCTGCATAAGAACGGAACCTACCTGCATATGTCATCGAAAGTGGTTGTGATCAAGGGAGATGAGGGCAAAGAGGACCTGGTTTTGTTTATCATGCGGGATATCAGCGAGAGGAAGCAGTTCATCAAGGACCTGGAAAAGGCCAAGGAAAGGGCTGTGGAAAGCGACAAACTGAAATCGGCCTTCCTGGCCAACATGTCGCATGAGATCCGCACGCCCATGAACTCCATTATCGGGTTTTCCAATTTGCTCAATAAAGCAGACCTGGGGAGTGAAGAAAAGGAATTATACATCGACAGGATCGTCAGCAATTCTGAAATGCTCCTGACCCTTATTACCGACATCATTGACCTGGCCAAGATCGAGAGCGGACAGATCACCATGAATTATGGGAGGATCAGGCTGTCCGGTCTGATCAGGGAAATGGAGCAGCATGCCCGTGACGAGGCAGGGAGGTTGCAGAAAGAACATCTGGAAATAACCACACATTTACAGACCGGGGATTGTGAAGTGGAAGCGGATATCCTCCGCCTCACCCAGATCATGAAAAACCTGATCAACAATGCCATCAAGTTTACCAAGGACGGCGCGGTGGAAATTGGCTGCCGGATGGTTGACTCCGGGGAAAATGTGGTGCTGTATGTAAAGGATACGGGGATAGGGATTGCTCCCGAACACCACGATTTGATTTTTGACCAGTTCAGGCAGGTCGACGGATCCAATACACGGAAGTTTGGAGGAACCGGTCTGGGACTGTCCATCTGCCGGAACCTGGTGAAACTCATGGGGGGAAGGATATGGGTGGAATCTGAACCCGGGAGCGGAGCGCTTTTCCAGGTGGAACTCCCAATGACATCGCCTGGCGTAAAAAAACAACAGGTGCCTCCCCCCAGCCAGCTTACAGAAATCAGAAATGCCAAACAGGAGCTGAGCATACTGGCTGTGGATGATGAACCCCACACCCTCGAACTATACCAGGCCATGCTGAATGCCATGGGTCACTCCGTAAGGACTGCGGAAAACGGATATACAGCTCTCCGCGTCCTGGAACAGTTTCCTTTGCCAGACCTGGTGCTTATGGATGTGCAGATGCCCATACTGAGCGGGACCGATACCCTCAGGATCATTCGGGAACGCTATCCGGATGTAAAGGTGGTGGCCCAATCGGCCCATGCCCTGGTAGGGGACAGGGAGAGGTTCATGCAGGAGGGCTATGATGAATATCTCCCCAAACCTTTCACCAATGAACAAATGGAGAAAGTGATCTCAAATCTCCTCGGGTCCTGATCCTTTACCTCCTCGGGGCCTGATCCTTTATCTCCTCGGGTCCTGATCCTTTACCTCCTCGGGGCCTGATCCTTTACCTCCTCCGGGTCCGATCCATTTCTGGCTGTTTTTCACTTTTTAAATAATTGCTACTTTTACGGGCATTATGCAAAAAATCAATGAATTTCTTCTCTTCCTGAACGACTACCTGGGTGGGCACCAGTGGTTCGTTTTCTTTCTGCTGGGAACAGGCATTTTTTTCACCATCTACCTGGGTTTGCCCCAATTCAGGTATTTCGGACATGCCATCCGCATTGTCAAGGGAAAATTTGACCGCAAGGAGGATATCGGCGACACCTCCCATTTCCAGGCCCTGACCACCGCCTTATCGGGCACTGTGGGCACGGGGAACATAGCAGGGGTGGCACTGGCCATACACCTGGGCGGACCGGCTGCACTGTTCTGGATGCTGGTGACGGCCCTCTTTGGCATGTGCACCAAATTTGTAGAAGTGACCATCTCCCACAAATACCGGGATATTTTGCCCGACGGAACCATTTCAGGCGGCCCCATGTATTACATGCACAAAAGGATGAACATTACCACCCGAAAGGGCAAGATCATCCGGACCGGAGCCTACCTGGGGGGCTTTTTTGCCTTTGCTACCATCCTTTCGTCCTTTGGGACCGGCAGCCTGCCCCAGATCAACAGCATTTCAGATTCCATGTTCTCCTCCTTCGGGATCGAACATGCCCTTACGGGGGGGATATTGGCCATATTGCTGGGACTGGTCATCATCGGGGGGATCAAAAGGATCGCCAAGGTAACCTCCACCCTGGTTCCTGGCATGGCCTTTATCTACCTGGTGGGTGCCTTGCTGGTGATTGCCTCCAATTACCAGAACATCCTCCCTTCCCTGGGAGCCATTTTCACGGATGCATTTACAGGAAGTGCAGCCATCGGGGGATTCCTGGGGGCAGGCTTCGCTTTCACCTTTAACAAGGGGGTCAACCGGGGACTCTTCTCCAACGAGGCCGGACAGGGTTCTGCTCCCATTGCCCACAGTGCGGCCAAGGCCCAGGAGCCGGTATCTGAAGGCATGGTAGCCATTCTGGAACCCTTTATCGACACCATCATCATTTGTACCATTACCGGCCTGGTCCTCCTTTCTTCCGGTGTATGGAACGAAAAGATCGAAAACCGTTTTGAACAGGCCGACCTTCAAATCCTGGATGGCACCTACGTGGAAAGCGATGAAACCGATCGCCATTTGCTGGGCCGATCCTTCAGCAACGATACCACTCTGGCCCTTTTCACAGGCCTGCTTGAGGTTGAGGAGGGAACCATACTCAATGACGGAATTACCATGATCCATGCCGAGTCTTTTGCTGAGGACGTGGTGGTTACCCGTGGAGAAGAAAAATTCAGCGGATCCATTCCGGTGGAAGACGGGATCGTTCAATTCAGTGACTCGGACCTGGATGAGACAGGCAGCAGGCGAAAACGGAAAGACCAGGAAAAGGGGGATATCTATTTTACG
Organism: uncultured Bacteroidia bacterium; assembly: GCA_965364615.1. Lineage (GTDB taxonomy): Bacteria > Bacteroidota > Bacteroidia > Bacteroidales. The sequence goes on along the minus strand of CBDTYO010000362.1, from coordinate 415 downwards.
GGCCAATCCCTGATCCATAGCGCCCCCCTTACCACTGAGGCCTTTAAACGGAGCATTCTGGGCGACTGGGGACAGTATATCGTTTCCATCGGGTTGTTGCTTTTTGCCTTTTCCACGGCCATTTCCTGGTCCTATTACGGGGGCCGTGCAGTGACCTATCTGTTCGATACCAAATATGTGATCTATTACCGGATGATCTATGTGTTGGGTTTCTTTGTGGCCTCCTTCACCGACACCACCATCGTATGGAACCTCAGTTATATCACCATTGCCATCATGACCATTCCCAACCTCTTTGGATTGCTGGTGCTCCGGAAGGACATCAAGGGGACCATCGGCAGCTACTGGTCAGATTTTAAGAAGGAATGGCCCATGGAAAAGCTGCCCGGGGGTATCCGTAGATAAGTGAAAAGTA
>CBDTYO010000361.1:0-4265 GCA_965364615.1 uncultured Bacteroidia bacterium | reverse complement strand
AAGCAGCAGCAATGCGGCAATGACAATCGTCCTGGTCATATCTTCTTTAACGCTAAACACACATCAATAGTATTACCCTTCCAGAGATTTCAACAGGAGTTCTCCGGCCCTTTCGGCCCAACTTCTATATCTATCGGAATCTGAAGGTTTCATTCTCTCTAACAGGTCCGTTTCTATTCTTGTCATTGAAACACCGAGTCCGCTTCTCCTGATATCTGCCGCGTTGCACGTTTGTTCAAAATGGTTCCTAGTGGGGATCACGGCAAGGGGAATTCCGTGATAAGCAGCCTCAGCAGCAAGATCAAATCCTGCCGAAGCAATCAGTCCCCTGCATGAGGCCATTAAGATACTGAATTTATCCTCGTCGAATGCGTGAAGGGTAATACTGTCGGGAAGCTCCATGCCAGGCTTCAGGGAAGTAAAGATATCCACTTTGAAATCAGGCTGTTCCCGAGCCAGCAGCACAAGATCATAAAGAAGTCCCTCATTCAAAAAGTAAGCCAGGTACCTTTTCCCAGCCTTATAGGTCATCTCCCGGAAAGAGCGTCGCACCAGCGGGGGGACAACTTCCATGATGCCCTTGCCGGGCACCTCCCTGTAGGAAAGCGCCAGCACCCGGTCGCAAGATTTGATGATCCCTTCGGTGAGCCTTTTCAGCAGCCATCGATGCCAAAAGGGTCCCTGCATACAGCGGTAATCCTCCAGGTGCAGGAAAAAATGATGCCCGATTCCGATTCTCCGGATTCCGGAGGGGATTTTTCGCAGGGCCAGGGCTCCCACCACATCATAAAAGTTAAAGACCACTTCGGGGCTGAGCAGCTCGATCTCACTTCTGATCCGGCGAAGTTCCGAGACATAGGCTGGAATGCGCAACAGGTTGAACAGCAGTGTTCTTCCAATGTAAATGCCCTTTTGATTGGGAGTGCGAAGGAACCAGGGACTCTGGAAAGTCTGAAGTCTGCCCGCAAAAGCCCTGGAGAAATAATCCGGAATTTCCCGGTGGGGCCTTCCTCCCAGGAACACTGCCTCCACGGTATGTCCCGCCTCGTCAAGGTACTCTTTCATGGCCAGGGCCTGAGACATGTGGCCCTTGCCTTCCCCTTGCACAATAAACAGACATCTGGCCATGGGTTCTAGGGATTTGGGATGTGTCTAAAAGGATCTTTGCGTGAATTTCGGTACACCCTGAGGCTGCTGACCTGGGACATAAGCAGACCCATGATTACTACAAAGATCCCAAGGATTTTCAGAAGGGGCATGGCTTCCTTCAGAAGGAGAAAAGAGAGGATGGCAGTGACTACAGGGATCAGGTTGGCAAAGATATTGGCCTTCGCTGCCCCCAGTTCCCTGATCCCGATGGCCATAAAAATGAAACAGATTCCCGATCCAAATACACCCAGATAAATCACTGCCAGCAGGATGGCGTCAGATACCCCCTTCGGATCCAGATGCGGGACCTCGAAGATCAGAAACAGGGGGATGAAGAGGATGAGCCCGTATAGGCTTTGGTAGGCGGTAATGGTGATAGGGGTATAATCATCTGCTAACCTTTTAACAATCAGAGTGTAAGCAACTGCTGACAACACAGCCACAAACATCAGGAGGATTCCCAGGGGATTGGCAGCCAGACCTCCGCTCTTATTGAGCACCACCAGCAAGACCCCCCCAAAGGATATGACCAGTCCCACATAGTTCATGGGGGTGAGTTTTTCCCGGTACATATAATAGGCTCCAAAGGGGGTGACCAGGGGAATGGTGGAGATGATCACAGCGCCAATGGTGGCGGATACCAGGGTAAGTCCGTATGCTTCACCCAGGAAATAGAAAAAGGGTTCGGCAATGGCCATCAGCAGGAACCACTTTTGGTCCTTTCTGCTGATCCTGTTCAGCCTTTTAAAAAGCAGGGCAAATCCAAAGAGGAAAAAAAGGGATACAAACAGTCTGAAAGTAACTATGGTGATGGGTCTGAAGGACTGGTTGGCAAACTTGAAGGCCACAAAGGTAAATCCCCAGAAGATCATCGCCAGGATGACCAGGAAATATACTCCTGCCCTTGATTGACTCATCAGGCTGCCCTGAGGCGCTTCAGGTTGGCCTTCTCCAGCTTTTCCCTGGCATATTTGATCCCGATATTGATGTCTCCGGGATTTTCCTTGGCTGGAAGCTCAAACATGGCATCCATCATGATGGCTTCACAAATGGAACGCAATCCTCGTGCGCCCAGCTTAAACTCAATGGCTTTTTGGACAATATAATTCAGCACCTTCTCATCCCAGGTCAATTTGATCCCATCCATTTCGAACAGCTTTTCGTACTGTTTGATAATGGCATTCTTGGGCTCCGTGAGAATCCTTCGCAAAGCTTTCTCATTCAAGGGATTCAGATAGGTTAATACCGGCAGCCGTCCAATGATCTCAGGAATCATCCCAAAGGATTTAAGATCCTGTGGGGCCACGTATTGCAGCAGATTGTCCTTGTCCACGCGGTCCACCTTCTTGGCCGCATTATAACCAACTACCTGGGTATTCAGGCGCTTGGCGATTTTATTCTCTATGCCGTCAAAAGCACCTCCGGCAATAAACAGTATATTCTTGGTATTGACCGGGATCATCTTCTGGTCGGGATGCTTTCGTCCACCCTGCGGCGGAACATTGATGATGGAACCCTCCTGCTGTACACCTTCCCCGCTTACATCCCGGGTGATGGAAGGGTTGTCGCTCTTACGTGCAATCTTATCAATTTCATCGATGAAAACGATCCCCTTTTCAGCTGCTTCCACGTTGTAATCGGCCACCTGCAGCAGCCTGGTCAATACGCTTTCTATGTCTTCACCCACATAACCTGCTTCCGTGAGAACGGTGGCATCCACAATGGTGAAAGGCACATGGAGCAATCGCGCTATGGTTCGGGCCAGCAGGGTTTTCCCTGTTCCGGTTTCACCCACCATCACGATGTTGGATTTCTCAATCTCAATCTCCTCTTTGCTATCCTGCTGCATCAGGCGCTTGTAGTGGTTGTAAACGGCTACCGAAATGTATTTCTTCGCCTCCTCCTGTCCGATCACATACAAGTCCAGAAAGCTTTTGATCTCGGTAGGCTTCAGCAGTTTGATCTGGCCCATATCGAACTCTCCGTGGGCACCCAGCTCTTCCTGGACAATGCTGTAGGCTTGTTCAATACAGCGGTCACAAATGTGGCCCGATATCCCGGCAATCAAAAGGTTGGTATCCTTTTTTTCCCTTCCGCAAAAAGAACAACGGTCCATTATTTCTTTTCTTTGGTCCTTTCAAGTACTTCATCGATCATGCCATAGTCTTTGGCTTCATAGGCAGTCATCCAGAAATCCCTGTCCCCGTCCTTTTCCACGGTCTCAATGGGTTTGCCGGAATGCTCCGCAATGATGGTATAGAGTTCCTTCTTCATCTTCAGGATCTCCCTGGTGGTTATTTCAATATCAGAGGCCTGTCCCTGGGCACCGCCCATGGGCTGATGGATCATCACCCGGCTGTGCCTGAGCGCGCTGCGTTTCCCGGCAGTCCCGGCCGCCAGCAATACCGCCCCCATGGAGGCAGCCATTCCGGTACAAATGGTGGCCACATCGCAGGAAGTATATTGCATGGTGTCGTAAATTCCCAGACCCGCATGCACTCCTCCCCCGGGCGTATTGAAATAGACCTGGATGTCTTTGCTGGGATCTGCGGAGTCGAGATAGAGCAGTTGTGCCTGAATGATGTTGGCCACGTAGTCGTCAATGGGTGCCCCCAGGAAAATGATGCGATCCATCATCAAACGGGAAAACACATCCATGGAAGCCACATTCAATTGCCTTTCTTCAATAATGGTGGGCGATATGTAGCTGTTATACTGGGAACTAAAACGGTGCAGGGTCATGCTACTGATGCCCATATGCTTGTTGGCAAATTTCTTAAAATCGTCCTGATGATTCATGCGTATGGTTTTTTTATTTCTCGTACAATTTACGGAACTTCTCTGAACTGACCTCTTTCTCGTCCAATTTGACTGTCGATCTGATGTACTCAATCAGTTTCTCTTCCCCTTTCTGCTCATAAAATTTCCGGGCCTCCTCGGGCTTGGACATCATTTCTCTGGCGTAATTCTCCAGGTAGTCGTCGGGCACATTGGAAATCCCGTACTGCATATACTGGTTCAAAGCCATCCCCTTGGCTGCCTCCAATGCTTCTGCCTCAGAAACTTTGATGTCCTGCTGCTTCAACAGGTACTCCTTGATCAGTTGCCAGCGGAAA
>CBDTYO010000360.1:0-4320 GCA_965364615.1 uncultured Bacteroidia bacterium | reverse complement strand
ATGCTGGTGGACGGTGTGATCGGTGGAGTGGGGGGAGTGATAGTGTTTCTCCCCAACATCCTGATCCTGTTCTTTTTCATCTCCCTGATGGAGGATACCGGTTATATGGCACGTACCGCTTTCATCATGGACAAGGTGATGCACCTGTTTGGATTGCATGGAAAATCATTCATTCCCCTGGTGATGGGCTTCGGATGCAATGTGCCGGCCATCATGGCCACCCGCACCCTGGAAAACAGGAATGATCGTTTGCTCACCATGCTGATCATTCCTTTTATGTCTTGCAGCGCCAGGCTTCCAGTGTATGTACTTATTGCGGGAGCCATCTTCCCGGCACAGGCAGGCAATGTGATTTTCATGCTTTACATGGTGGGCGTTGTGTTCTCTTTGCTCTTCTCCGTCCTTTTCAAGAATATCCTGTTCAAAAATAAGGAGGCCCCCTTTGTCATGGAACTTCCGGTGTACCGGAATCCCGGTTTCAGACTCATTGCCAGGCATACCTGGACCAAAGGCGCCCATTACCTGAAGAAGATGGGCGGGGTCATTCTGGTGGCCTCCCTGGCCATCTGGGCCCTGGGTTATTTTCCCAGAGAAGTGGATTATTCCAGGGACTATGAACAACTCATAGCTGCGGAATTGGCAAAGGGTGCGGATGTTTCTGCAGCTTCAGTGGCTGAGTGGCAGCGACAGATGGAATCGGAACATCAGATGAATTCCTATATCGGTCGTTTGGGGATCGCCATTGAACCCCTGATCAGGCCCCTGGGATTTGACTGGAAGATGGGAATCAGCCTGGTGACAGGGTTTGCGGCCAAAGAGATCGTGGTTGCCACCATGGGGGTGCTTTACCAGGCCGACCCTGGCGATGGGGTCCAGGGATCGCTTTCCCTGCAGCAGAGGATCGGCCAGCAAATCCATACTTCCGGTCCCCGGGCCGGGACCCGGGTGTTTACTCCCCTGGTCGGGATCTCATTTCTTTTGTTTGTTCTGTTTTACCTGCCCTGTGTGGCGGTGATTGCTGCGGTGGGCAGGGAGTCAGGAAGCTGGAAATGGGCCGGATTTGTGTTATTTTACACCACGGCCATCGCCTGGACAGTCAGTTTCGTTGTGTTTCAGCTGGGGAGCTTGCTAGAATTGTGATGAAATGTTATCTTACGCCCCCTTAAAAATTGAAGTAATATGTTAAAGAAGATATCTTTTCTGGTCTCCATGCCCTTCATGGCAGTTTTGTTGGTTTTTCTGATTGTGGTGCTGGCTCTGGCCACTTTTGTGGAAAGTGCTTATGGAGTGCAGACTGCCTGGGCCCTGTTCTATGGAACACACTGGTTTGAACTGCTGATGTTGCTGATCGCTATCAACATTGTTGGGGTAATGGTCAAACAAAAATTCTTCAGCCGCAAGAAATGGGTGGTGCTCCTGTTTCATCTGGCCTTTGTCCTGATTTTACTGGGGGCAGCCATTACCCGCTTTATTTCTTACGAAGGCAATATGCACATCCGTGAGAATACCGCAGCCAATACCATATTGAGCAACAATGCCTACATGGATGTGGTGCTGGAGGCCAGTGGAGAAGTGAAAGAGCATAGCAAAGAAGTGATGATCACCACTCTCACTCCCGGCGATTACCGCTTGAGCACCACTGTGGCGGGAGAGAAGGTCAGGATCAAATCGGTGGACCATCTGAGCAATGTGGTGGAGCAATATGTGCCTTCTCCGGAAGGAGTCCCTTATCTCCAGATCGTGCTGGTGAGCGACCGCCAGACCTCTGTGGGAATTCTCTCAGGATCCTCAGCGGTGGCCATGGGGATGAAAATAGGCTTTAACCTGGAAGACACCACGGCCGTGATCCGTTTTTTCTCAGAAGGGGATAAGGTCCAAATGTTTGCCCCCTTCGATGTGACAGTCATGCAAATGGGAGGTGAAACCGGAGCAGAATACCTGGCTGGTGAGCCAGTTCCCATCACCGAGGGCACCCTTTATTCAATGGGTCCTGTCAGACTGGCCCTCCAGGGATTTATCCCCTCTGCCAGCAGGCAGGTGGTGCAGGGTCCTGCCGGACAGGGCAGGGGCATGAATGCCGCGAAACTGGAGATCAAGTACCGGGGAATGACCAGCGAGGTGATCGTGCCCGGAATGGCCCGCCTGGCGGGACAGCCGGTTCAGGGGAACATGGGCGATCTTCGCTATACCATCACCTATGGTTCCAGGGAGATACAGCTCCCCTTTTCTCTCTTTCTGAAAGATTTTGAGGTGGAGCGATATCCCGGATCCAACAGTCCATCCTCTTTTGCCAGCCAGGTAGTGCTGCTCGATCCTGAGATGGGGATCCAGGAGGAACGGCGGATATTTATGAATAATGTATTGAAGCACAGGGGATACAGGTTTTATCAGTCTTCTTATGACAATGATGAAAAGGGTTCCATACTTTCGGTCAACAAAGACTGGGCGGGGACCTTCGTGACCTACATGGGTTACCTGGTCCTGATCGCAGGCATGATGCTGGCACTCTTTGTGAGAGGCACCCGCTTTGCCATGATAGCCAGGAAGTCGGCCCCGCCGGCCAAGGCTGCCATGGTGATCCTGTTTATGCTGGGCGCAAGCCTTTCACTCCAGGCCCAGGAGGTCCCTCCCAGGGAGGTGGCCCAGGAATTCGGGAAATTGTGGGTACAGGACAAGGGGGGACGTTACGAACCCATGAATACCCTGTCCAATGAGGTGGTGCGAAAAATTGCCAAGAAGAGCCATTACGAAAATTATACCGCTGACCAGGTGCTGCTCGGAATGATTCTGTATCCAGGCGAATGGCAGCAAAAAGACCTGTTCAAGATCAAGCATCCCGAGCTGCACCGCATTGTGGGCTACAAGGGGGAGATGGTCAGCTTCAACGACCTGATGGATCCCAGCGGTACTTCCTATCTCCTTTCAGACCTGGTGAATCAGGCCTATTCCAAGCAGGTGGTGGAGCAGACCGAACTGGACAGGGAAGTGATTAAACTGGACGACCGGGTGAATGCCTTGTACCTGGTACAGTCGGGCGGACTGATCCGGATCTTTCCCGACCGCGGAGCTGAGAACAATAAGTGGGCCTCAGTGAGTGAGGCGCTTTCGGGACAGATGACCCATGCAGAAGATACCATGTCCAATGTATTCCTCCGCTACCTGGAAGCTTTGCAACAGGGGGATTATATGTCCGCAGGATTGTATGTGAAGCAGCTGGGACGAAACCAGTTATCGGACGATCTTCTGCCCTCCGAAACCAAGAAAAGGATGGAGCTGACCTACAACCGGATTCAGATATTCCCCATATTGGCCAAGGTATACGGTTTGTTTGGTCTGATCATGATTACGCTGCAGTTCCTGATCATTTTCAGGCCCAGGAAGGCGTATCACTGGCTCTTCCGTGTAGGGGTCATCCATCTGGCAGTAGCCTTTCTGTTGCATACCCTGGCCCTGGCAGCCAGGTGGTACATCAGCGGGCATGCCCCCATGAGCAACGGCTATGAATCCATGATATTTGTCTCCTGGGTCACCCTGCTGGCCGGCCTGATATTTGTCAAACGCTCCGGCTATGCCATGGCACTGACCGCCATTCTTGCAGCATTATCCCTGATGGTGGCCGGCATGAGCAATATGAATCCAGAGATCACCAACCTGGTGCCGGTATTGAAATCCCCCTGGCTCACCATTCATGTGGCCGTGATCATGGCCGGTTATGGCTTCCTGGGACTGGCCTCCATCATGGGCCTCTTAAACCTGACCGTCTATGCTTCGCTCAGCAAGTCCAACAAGGACAGATTGGGTGAGGTCATTCTGCAGGTAAGCAGGGTGAACCACCTGACCCTGATCGTGGGGCTCTATTTCATGACTGCCGGTGTATTCCTGGGCGGCGTATGGGCCAATGAATCCTGGGGACGTTACTGGGGTTGGGATCCGAAGGAAACCTGGGCACTGATCACTGTCTTGGTCTATGCCTTTGTTACCCACATGCACAATATCCCTGGACTCAGGGGACGGTTTGCCTTTAACCTGGCTTCCTTCTTCTCCTATGCTTCGGTGATGATGACGTATTTCGGGGTGAACTATTTTCTGGGCGGTATGCATTCCTATGCCAGCGGTTCTTCATTCAAGATCCCGCTGTGGTCCTATATGATCGTACTGGCCCTGGTGGCCTTGTCTGTGATTGCCTTCAGAAAGCAGCAAAAACTGCTGCCCCAGGAGACGGTCAAAGATGTGTAATCAATAAGGGACCTGGTTCAGTCCGCTGCGGTCGCGGCGTCCGAAGTCCATCACACAATTGATCCGGTAGGTTTTATGGGGCCG
>CBDTYO010000359.1:0-4328 GCA_965364615.1 uncultured Bacteroidia bacterium | reverse complement strand
CGGCGCCCCACAAAATCAGGTACAGTTACAGGCTGGAAGGACTTAATGACCGGTGGAGTTTGCCTTCCCCGGAGTCCTTTGCAGATTACCGTAAGCTGCCCCATGGCGAGTATACTTTCAAGGTGAGGGCCATTGGGGTTGCTCACCGGTGGAGTGAAGTCCTGAATTATAGCTTTACCATTGAACCTCCGTGGTGGAGCACTTTGTGGGCCAGGATCGCTTTCGGCCTGGCGGGACTGATGATCCTGTTGGGTCTTATCTGGTGGCGAACGTCTTACCTGATGTGGCAGCAAAAGGAACTGGAAGCAAAGGTAGCCCAGGCCACCCACCAGATAAGGGAACAGAAAGAAGAAATTGAAGCGCAGCGGGATGAGGTGCTGAGCGCCAATGAAGCCCTGGAAGAGCAAAAGAGAGAATTGCAATTTACGGTCGACAACCTGAAAATGACCCAGTCCCAGTTGATCCAGTCGGAAAAGATGGCCTCGGTGGGTGTACTTACTGCCGGAATTGCCCATGAGCTCAACAATCCCATCAATTTTGTCAGGGGCAATGTGAATCCACTCAAACGTGATTTAAGTGATCTGTTCAGGTTTATTCAACAATACGACGAGATCCTGAAGGCCAAACAACTGGATCAAGTGATAGACGAGGTGGACAAGTTAAAAATGAACCTGGATTTTACCCTGTTGCACAAAGAGATCATGAGCCTCCTGGAGGGCATTGAGGAGGGAGCCAGCAGGTCCAGTCAGATCGTGAAAGGTCTGCGGAGCTTTTCCAGGATGGATGAAGAAAGCTGCCAGCTCTCTGATATCCATGAGGGAATTGACTCAACTTTGATTTTGCTGCACAACAAATTAAAGAACAGGATCAAAGTCAGGAAGGAATACGGGGACTTTGATCCAGTGGAGTGCTTTCCCTCCAAATTGAACCAGGTGTTTCTGAACATTCTGAACAACAGCATACAGGCCATAGAAGGCAAGGGGGAGATATTTATTCAAACCATCAGGAGCGGGATAGGGGTCAAGATCATCATCAAGGACAGCGGAAAGGGGATGACCCCCGAAGTGAAGAAACACATATTCGATCCCTTCTTCACCACCAAAGAGGTGGGGGAAGGGACAGGATTGGGCCTGTCCATCAGTTATGGGATCATTGAATTGCACGAGGGACATATCGATGTTATATCGGAGCCCGGAAAGGGTACGGAATTTATTATTTCCCTGCCTTTGACCCAATCTGATAAAACGCCCCCGTCCTGAACCTGTCAAAGCACTCCCGTAGCCTGAACAACAAGATCCCTAGCCGGGCACGAACAGGATAAAGCCGGCAAACAGGAGGGAGGATAAGATAATCCCTATCATAAAGATCGTATAGGCGACCCTCAATAGTTTATACTTCTGACTGATGACTTTCCCCAGGCTGTATTGATCCCTTATCATACTTGAATATAGATAGTTAGGGTCGGTCATCATTTCTTTCATGGCCCATTCGTATTCCTCCATGGTCATGTTGTAGAAATTCCCGAAAAACAGCAGGTTGATTCGTCTGTTATGGATGTCCTCTTTGCTGAATTTTCCGGAAGAAATCTTAGGACGGGTCGATAGAATGGCAAAGATGATGGTGATGACGCAGGTGGAAATAAATACGATGGCGGGAAAGGTCAGGACCGGATAATCGGAGATCTTTCCCAGGCCGATAGACATCAGCACCGTTAGAACAATGGTATTGATGGAGATCAGGATATTGGCTTTGTTGTCAGCAATGGAGCTGAGATTAATCTGGTTTCTGGCAGTCAGGCGAAACATGGACTCCACCCCTCTGCCAGGCAAATTCTTTTTTGCTGATTTCTTCTTCCGTTTCTTTGATTTTTTCCCTAGCAACCTGGGTAGTTTGCGGTAATTTTTTTCTTTCCCGGCAGTGAATTGGCTTTTGGCGTAGTCTGTATGGTAGGAGTGATTGTTAAACAGTTCTACGGTATCCTCATAGTAGGCCTTTCTGCTGATCCTGGTTTCCGAAACATTGTTCCATTCCTTTCTGAGCAGATGGGTCCTTTCCAGGTAGAAATCTTCCGATAAATATGCCATATCCGCATCACAAACTACCTGGGCAAGCAGGTCATCGCCCGGATTCTGTGGCATCCTGGTGGCTTCGATGCAAAAGAGCACCCTTTCGATGAACTCCTCAGACATATTCCTGGATGCTAGAAATTTCCTGGCTATGTCCTGGCTCACCCCCTCATGACCGTCCGAAGCGGAGACAAATCCGCTGTCGTGAAACCAGGCAGCCACTACAACTATGTCGATCTCCTCCGGATTTAATCCCGAATTTTCTCCGATGAGTCTCGCTTTGGAGGCTACATATTCGGTATGCCGGATGTCATGGTAACTCAGATGATCCCTGATCTTCTTTTCGAACAGATCGCGGATGTATTTCTCTGATTCCTTTGCTATCAATTGTCCCATGGGCGCATTTTATAATACGGAAAGTGGCATCTGAATGGCAGCTAGCAGATTTTTTGTATTTTTAATTCAAGCTAGTATCACCAACCAATGCAAAAACCGCAAGCTTATACACAAGCATCGATATTCATAAATGTAAACAAATTTTGCCGAATCAAGGCACCGCCGGGGATCAGGATCCTGGCCCTTCTCTCAGCCATTGTTTGTATGTCTTTCTGCACGCCCAAACAGGATGGATTGCAGACCATGAATGAGGAAGCCGGATTGTATGACCTGGATCATCCTGATACCAGGATTAAATTGCCCTCCTACCTGGAGGAGATTTCCGGTTTATCCTATTTCGACAACCAGAAAATTGCCTGTATACAGGATGAAAAGGCCACCATCTATATACTGAACCTGGAGAAGGAAAAGATCAGTAATAAGTATGATTTCGGGACCGATGCGGATTATGAGGATATAGCCGTGGTTGATAAAACAGCGTATATATTGAGAAACAATGGTCATATATACAGGATAAAGCACTTTGACAAGAAGGACCGGAAGGTCAAGGCCTTTAACACCCCTTTGAAAGAAAAGAACAACACCGAGGGCATCGCCTACGATCCTCTGTCAAATGCCCTGCTGATTGCCTGCAAGGGTTCCCCGTCCATTGAAAAGGAGAATCCGTATGAGGGATACAAAGCCGTCTATACATTTGATCTTGAGAAGGAGGAACTGAATACAGACCCGCAATTCCTGATAGACCTGGAAAAGCTGGACAGCTATAAAGATCAGAATGCGTTTAGCAAATTCTCGCTGAAAGTGGCCAAAAGACTGCATCTCATTGAAAGTGAATCCAGCTTCGAACCTTCCGGCTTGGCCATTCATCCTGTGGATGGGAACATCTATATGATCTCCAGTGTAGGCAAGTTGCTGATTGTGCTCAACAGGTGGGGCAAGGTGCAGGAAGTGGAGGAATTGGATCCGAAACTTTTCAGGCAACCGGAGGGCATCTGTTTTGCCCCCAATGGGGATATGTTTATCTCCAACGAAGGCCAGGGAGGGAAGGGTTATATATTGAAATTCAAAATTCATGAAGGGCAGGAATAGTCTACGTACCTTGTTATTGCTTGTATTAATGGGTTCAGCATCCTGTGCCACCTATGAGCCTTTCTATAATGAAGGGGTGACTGACTGGCAGAGCGAGAAACCCGGGGATGCGGATGAACGCATCTATTCGGTGTTCCTGACCGGGGGTGCCGGCAGCCCGGGTGTGAACGATTCCCTGCTTCGGTTGCTGAAAGACAATCTGTTACAGGCAGGAAAGGAAAGTGCCGTCATATTCCTGGGGGACCAGGTGTATCCCCATGGATTGCCCGATTCCACTTCCAGATCCTGGGAGACGGCTTACCAAAGCCTGATGAGACAGCTCGATATCCTTGCGGGCTACAAAGGGGAGGTATTGTTTATTCCCGGACTACAGGATTGGGCAGGGGGCAAAAAGGAAGGCCTGGAGTATGTAAAAAACCAGAGGAAGTTCATCGAGGAGACGCTGGATGAAAAGCAAGTCTTCCTGCCAAAGAAGGGCCGTCCGGGCCCGGAAGAAGTGAATCTGACAGACGACATCGTGGTCATCGTGATAGACTCTTACTGGTGGTTTCATGAAAATGAAAAGAGCTATGACGGCATTGTGGATGAAGCAGATTTCTTTGTCCAGATCGAGGATGCTGTGAGCAGGAACAGGGATAAGAAGATCATTTTTGCAGCCAACCATCCCCTGTACAGCGTTGGAAACTACGGGGGTCATTTTGCAGCTGCAGAGAATCTGTTTCCCCTTTTGCAGGTAAGCGAGGTCCTCTATATTCCCTTGCCCGGATTCTTATATAC
>CBDTYO010000358.1:0-4338 GCA_965364615.1 uncultured Bacteroidia bacterium | reverse complement strand
TGGCGTATCCGCTGCCTTTTGCCCTCCCAGTATCTTTTGTCCCGAAGGATCTCGCGGAGGTGCTTGTCAAAATCGATGTGGTCCTGTCCCACTTTGCCGGAGGCATTTTCCAGCACATCTTCAGGCAATCCGATTTTCCTGGCAATCTCAAAAGCAAAGGAACTGCCCGGATTTCCCACCTGCAGCTGGAAAAGGGGCTGCATCTTCTGGTTGTCGAAAAGCATGGCCCCATTGATGATCCCCTCTGCAGAGGTCGCGTAGTGCTTGAGGTTGGTGTAATGGGTGGTGATGATCCCGCTTGTCCCTGTCTGGTTGAGCCGTTCGAGAATGGATTCAGCAATGGCCCCCCCGATCAGGGGTTCTGTGCCGGTGCCAAACTCATCGATCAGCACCAGGGTGTCGCTGGCCGCATGCTTCAGGAAATACTTCATGTTGAGCAGGTGGGAGCTGTAGGTGCTCAGGTCGTTATCGATGGATTGCTCATCACCGATATCGATGAATATCCCGGCAAAGAGCCCGAAGACCGAAGCATCCCCCGCCGGCACCAAAAGTCCGCACTGCAACATGTATTGCAGCAATCCAATGGTCTTCAGACACACAGATTTTCCCCCGGCATTGGGCCCGGAGATCACCAGGATGCGGTGCTTCCCCGAAAGCTGAAAACTCAGGGGCACCACCTCCTTCTGTTCAGCCTGGTGGGCCAGGTACAGCAATGGATGCCTTGCGTTTCTCCAGTCGAACATTTGTTCATTGAGGACCCTGGGTCGGATGGCTTCTATCCTCCTGGCAAAAAGTGCCCGGGCCCTGATAAAATCTATGGTGGCCAGGAATTCCTGGGAGGAAAGCAATTCAGGTATGTAAGGGCGGATATCTTCCGTAAATTCCTGCAGGATCCGGATGATCTCCCGCCGTTCGGCGTATTCCAGTTCACGGATCTCATTGGAGAGTTCCACCACTTCGGCAGGCTCAATGAATACTGTTTTGCCCGTGGCTGATTCATCATGTACCAACCCACCCAGTTTCCTTTTATTTCCCGACATGACAGGGATCACCGGGCGGTCGTTCCGGTAGGTGGGGGCAGCATCGGCATCCACCCATCCTTCCTTCCTCGCCCTGGCCATGACCTGGTTCAGTTTCTTGGAGACCGCCCCCTGTCTTTCCTGCTGGCTTCTCCGGATCCGGTGCAGGCCGGAGGAGGCATTGTCACGAATCTTTCCATGCTTATTGAGTATCTTCGCAATGCGGTCATGCACAAAAGGAAAGAGCTTGACGGGCTTACACAACTCACCCAGGACCGGGTACTTTTCTTCTTCATCTGACTTGAAGAAATGCAGGATGGCCCGAATGGAATCCAGGCTTTTCACCAGGGCAAAGACCTCCTCGGTGAGCAGGTAGGTTCCCTCCACTTCTGCCTTTTTCAGGGCCTCGCGATTATCGATAAAATGTTGAATGGGGAACTCTTCCTCCTGGTGGCTGAGCTGGAGGAACTCCTCCACCAGCTTCAGTTCATGTTCAATACCCTCATGATCGGTCATGAAAGACATATGATCTACCCGTTCCCTGCCCGGATCGAAGAGGCAGTGAGACTTGACCAGCTCACGGATCCGGTCAAAACCAATTTTTCCTTCAAATTGCCCGGGATAAATCAAATTATCAGTTGTATATCAGCATCAGAAACTGATCAAAAGTAATAAAAATGGACTCTATTCATTGAAAAAAAAGCTAGCTTTATGTGCATAACATCAAACCGGAATTCAGCAATGACTAATCGCAAACTCAAGATGGGAATGGTGGGTGGAGGAACCGATGCCTTTATAGGGGCCATTCACCGCCTGGCAGCGCTCATGGACAATCAGATTGAACTTGTATGTGGATGTTTCAGCGTAAATCCTGAGATCTCCAGGGAATCTGGCAAATTATATTATCTGCCCGAAGACAGGGTGTATGGCAGCTACCAGGAGATGTTCCAAAAGGAGGCACAACTCCCTGAAGGGGAACGCATGGATTTTGTCAGCATTGTGACCCCCAACTTCGTGCATTTTGATCCGGCCATGATGGCTTTCGATCACGGATTCCACGTGGTGCTGGATAAGCCCATCACCTTTACCCTGGAGGAAGCTGTCAAACTGAAGAAAAAGATTGAAGAGACCGGGCTCACCTTTGCCCTGACCCATACCTATTCGGGCTACCCGGCAGTGAAACATGCCAGAAAGATGCTGTCCGACGGGGCCTTTGGCAAAATCCGCAAAGTGTTTGTGGAATATCCGTAGGGATGGCTGAGCTCAAAACTGGAAGATACCGGGAACCCCCAGGCAAGCTGGAGGACCGATCCCAAACGGTCGGGCAAAGCAGGGGCCATGGGCGATATCGGCACCCATGCCCACCACCTGGCCGAATATATGACCGGGCTCAAAGTCACAGAACTGTGCGCAGAGCTCAATGTGTTTGTACCTAATCGCCTCCTGGACGACGATGGTTCCGTGCTGATGCGTTTCAACAATGGAGCCAGGGGCATTTTGATGGCCACCCAGATTGCTGCGGGTGAAGAAAATGCCATAAAGATCAGGATCTACGGGGAAAAGGGAGGGCTGGAATGGGCACAGATGGAACCCAATTCCCTCCTATTGAAATGGCTGGACGCTCCCATGCAGGTATTGCGCGTGGGGACCAGCATGGACAGCGAAATAGCCGCCCACAATACCCGCACTCCCGGAGGACATCCCGAAGGATACCTGGAGGCTTTTGCCAACATCTACCGCAATTTCAGCCAGACGGTGAGGGCCCGGGCCCAAGGGGAAGAACCCACCCCAGAAATGCTTGATTTCCCTGGTGTGGAGGACGGCATACGCGGTATGCAATTCATCGATACCGTGGTGAGTGCTGGATACAACGACCAGGTAAAGTGGGTGAAATTCGGGGAAAAATAGCGCCTTGACCCAGCAGGCAAAGAAATCTATGGGATACGGATTCATCTTTGATATGGATGGTGTGGTCATTGACAGCAATCCAAACCACAAAATTGCCTGGAGCAAGTTCCTGAAGGGGAAGGGAATTCCCTGTGACGATCCATTCTTTGACGAGGTGCTCTCCGGAAGGACAGGCCCCACTTCACTGAAAATCATTTTTGGGGAAGAGCTGCCCGAAGCGCTGCTTGAGGAATACCTGGCAGAGGTGGATGAGAATTATCAGAATATCCTCCGCCAGAGTGAAGAGGCAAGGCCCATTGCAGGCCTGTACGGGTTCCTTGATTCCATCAGGGAGCACGGGCACCGGCTGGCCCTGGCCACTTCAGCACCACCATTGAACATCAAGCTGGGACTGGAAAAACTGAAACTGGAAGGGATTTTTGAAGTGATTCTGGGAAAGGAGGATGTGGTTAACGGGAAACCACACCCGGAGGTTTACCTCAGCGCTGCAGAACGGCTGGGCCTGCCCGGGGAACAGTGTATCGTGTTCGAAGACTCCAAAGCCGGCATACAAAGTGCACATGCTGCCGGCATGACCGTGGTGGGGATTGCTTCGGGCCATTCCCGGGAAGTTTTGCTTCAGGAGGGGGTGGCCATGGCAGTGGACGATTTCCGGGAACTTGATCTGGAGCAGGTATGCGGACTCATAAAAAATGGACCGATATGAAAAAAAGAAACCGGGGACGAACCGCCACATTGCTTCTGGTCGTGTTGTGGGCATGCGCCAGCTCCTGCCAGAGCGGGCAGGCTGAATCCCTGAAGCCCAACATTCTCTTTATTCCGGTGGATGATCTTCGTCCCGATCTGGGCTGTTACGGGAGCACCACCCTGCTCAGTCCCAATATAGACCGGCTGGCAGCCGATGGTGTCACCTTTACCAGGGCCTATTGTCAGCAGTCCGTCTGCAATCCCTCCCGGGCCAGCCTGCTCACCGGTTTGCGGCCCGATTCGATCCAGGTCTGGGACCTTCGCACCTCTTTCCGGGAGGCGGTTCCGGAGGTGGTGACCCTTCCCCAGTACTTCAAACAGCAAGGATATACGACCATTGGTCTGGGCAAAACCTTCCACAACAACATTCCCGATACCCTGAGCTGGACCCGGAAACCACATATTGAAGGATATCCCTTTGATCCGGATGCGGTATATCTGAATGAAGAGAACCTGCAGATCCAGGAAGCCAAGATAGAGCGAATGAAGGCCCTTGGACAAAACAGGATCGATCAGCTGGGGCACTGGTATGTGAAGGCCAATGCCATTGAAATAGCGGATGCAGGGGACGATGCCTACTTCGACGGGGCACAGACCAGCCTGGCCATTGAGATCCTGAATGAACTGGCGCAAATTTCCGATTTGCGTGTGACGTCCCGGTCTT
>CBDTYO010000357.1:0-4343 GCA_965364615.1 uncultured Bacteroidia bacterium | reverse complement strand
CAGCGCCTCGCGCTGGTTCTCGGTCGCGCTGCTGGGCATCGCCGGGCTTTACCAGTTCACGGCCACCAAGGACCGCTGTCTTGAGCATTGCCGCAGCCCCATGGTGCATTTCCTCGGATATTGGCGCCCGGGCCCCATCGGCGGGGCCAAGATGGGCGCGCGGATCGGGCTCTGGTGCATCGGCTGCTGCTGGGCGATCATGTCGATCGGCTTTGTGGGTGGGGCGATGAACCTTGTGTGGATGGGCATTGCCACCCTGATCATGACTTTCTTCTTCCGCTACATGAACGAGCTGATCAAAAACGGCTATCTCTACATTGCCACTCCACCCCTCTACCTGGTTCGGAAAGGAAAGACCGAGCGATACTGCTGGAGCGAGGAAGAGCGCGAGGCCTTTGTCAAGGAGGTGGGGGATGGAAAAGAAACCGGAATCCACATCCAGCGCTACAAGGGTCTGGGTGAGATGAATGCCGAGCAACTCTGGGACACCACCATGAATCCGGCGAACAGGACACTCAGGCAGGTGAGCATTGACAGTGCCGCGGAGGCTGACCGCATATTTTCCATGTTGATGGGCGATGAAGTGCCTCCCAGAAGGGAGTTCATTGAGAAACACGCCAAATATGCCAACATCGATGCCTGATATCCATTGAGGATCAGGTTTGCTTCAACCCTGCCTCTTCGATGAGGCGGGGTACAATGGATTCCCAACCCACCGACATCAGATGGAATCCATGAATGCCCTGTTTGCCTTTGATCCGGCCCATGAGATCCAGGGCGATTTCCACCCCCAGCTCTTCATGGTCGTCCTCCCGGGTTTCTTCGAAACGGTCCAGGATCTTTTCGGGTACCCGAACCCCGGGAATGGTGTGGTGCAGGTACTGGGCCATGCGCCTGGTGCGGATGGGAGTGATCCCGGCCAGGATAAATACCTTGTCCAGGATGTCCTTTTTGTATAGCTCCTCGAGCCACAGATCCAGCCCCTCCGCATCATAGATGAGGTTGGTTTGCAAGAACTGCGCGCCCGCATGTACCTTTTTTTGCTCCCGCAGGGCCTGGAAATGAGGTTCCGAGGCAAAAGGAGAGGCTGCCGCTCCCAGAAAGAGCTTTGGGGATGTTTTCATTTTCCGCCCATCCAGGTAGATGCCTTCGTCCCTCATTCTCCGGAGTATCCAGAGCATTTGTATGGCATCCATGTCCAGGATGTTGGTGTTGCTGGTGGGACTGGGTCCGATCCTGGCATTGTCGCCCGAAATACAAAGCACATTGTGCACCCCCATCACATTGGCCCCCATGATGTCGGATTGCAGGCCGCTCCGCGTTTTGTCCCGGGCGGCCACCTGCAGCACCGGGTCGGCGCCCAAGTCTGCCGCTATTTTGCTGCAGGCCATGCTCGACATGCGCGGACTGGCCGAGGCGCTGTCGGTGAAGTTCAGGGCGGTCACCAGTCCCTCCATCATTTCAATGTCCCGTTTCAATTTGCCCGTGGCGGTGCTCAGGGGCGGCGAAACTTCTGCAGTCAGGACAAACCTGCCCGACTTTAAATCGCTTTCCAGGCGGGAAATGGGTTCATGGTATGCTGGTGGATGATAGTCTTTATCTCCTTTCCACCACTCCGGTTGCCGCACCGGTTGAAAGACTGCTTCCCAGCTTTGCTGTTTTTTTTCCTTGCTGCGTGAGAACCTGTCCCGGATAAAAGCCGCGGTTCCGTAGCTTCGAACGGATCGCATCACATCTCCCCATGTTTCTGTGCCCACCTTGTCCCAATCCAGCGGGGGGAGCACTTCCAGCAAGATCTCTTCCCGGCCCTTTTTATGGGCTCGTTCCTAGATCTTGTACCATATACAGGGACGGGTTTCATCCACGTAACATTTTTCCGGAGTGGAACCTCCACAGGGCCCATTGCGCATCCCTTTGGGACACTCCATGGGACAGATAAATGCAGTTTCCTGCAGGAGGCAGTTGCCACACATTCGGCAGCCGAACAGCGGACCTTTGATCCACCTTTCGGTCTTCCTGAGCATTCTTTTACCAAAATTTTCCTTCTTAAAAGGAAAAAAGGGAGGCTGCCATCTTCTGCCGGGTGTAAATAGTGCCATGTGCTAATGGGGGATCATTGTTGGTCTTTCAAGGCCTCCATCTGGTGGAAGAAATCAGTAAAGCGCATGGCAAAATCGTCCCGTCCCCTGATCAGGTCGGTGGCCCTTACAAAGGCAGTGATATGGGCAGGATTGGCGATGGGACAGGTAAGACCGTTCCAGATGGAGAGGGCCATGTGGGCCTTGTTCAGCTCCACCCGGTTGGGAAGTCCGAAGGAGATGTTGCTGGCTCCCTGGGTGATGTTGAGTCCCAGCCTGTCGTGCACCAGTCTGATGGTTTCCAGGGTGACCAGACAGGCGTTGGGGTCCGCACTTACGGCCATGGCCAGGGGATCAATGATTACGTCCTCCTGGGGAATCCCTCCCTGAAGGGCACGGTTCAGGATCTTTTCTGCAATGACAAATCGTTTCTCCGGATCCTGGGTGATCCCATCATCGTCCATGACCAGCCCGATGACAGCTGCCCCGTATTCTTTGGCTACGGGAAGAAGGGCCTGGAGGGAATGCTCTTCTCCATTGACTGAATTGATCAGCGCCTTACCGGAAAAGACTTTCAGGGCGGCCTCTACGGCCTTTGGGTTGGGCGAATCCAGGCAGAGGGGGACATCCACGGCCTCTTGCAGGGCTTTCACCGTTAGAGGCAGCAGCGTAGCATCATCTACCCCCGGATATCCCA
The DNA here is from genome assembly GCA_965364615.1 of uncultured Bacteroidia bacterium. Classification (GTDB taxonomy): domain Bacteria; phylum Bacteroidota; class Bacteroidia; order Bacteroidales. The sequence continues at coordinate 1,568 of CBDTYO010000357.1, read as the reverse complement.
CATTGACATCGAGCACATCGGCCCCGTTCAGGATCTGGGATTGTGCCAGTTGGATGGCCAGGGAGAAATCATGTTGGCTTAAGGTCTCCACCAGTTTCTTGCGGCGGGTGGGATTGATGCTCTCACCGATAATGATCACGGGTCCTTCCGTATCGATGGTCACTTCACTGGTTTTTCCTCTCAAAATTGTTTTCATGGGATCAATATATGGGGATTTTACATAAGTCCGGTGATGTTGCCCTCGTTATCGATGCTGATGTTTTCGGAGGCCGGGTGTGCCGGCAGTCCCGGCATGCGCATAATGTTTCCGGTGATGGGGATCAGAAAGCCGGCACCAGCGGCAATTTCAATCTCCCTCACGGTGATGATGAAATCCTTGGGCCTTCCCAGCAGCGCTGGATTATCGGAGAGTGACTTCTGCGTCTTGGCAATGCACACGGGCAATTGTTCCAGGCCAAGCTCCGCTATTTTTCTGAGGTCCTTTTTTGCCTGCGGGGTGTAGTCCACATGTTCGGCGCCGTATATCCGGGTGGCGAGGGTTTCGATCTTCTTTTTCACGTCCCAATCCCAGTCATACATGGGATCGAATACAGGAGGATCCGATTCTGCCACTGCCATTACTTTTTCGGCCAGTTCGATGGCTCCTTCGCCCCCTTTGGCCCAGAGATCGGCCACGGCGCAAGCAATGCCCAGCGATTCTGCCTTTGCCTGGATGAGTTGGATTTCTTCCTCGCTGTCGGTGGTGAACCGGTTGATGGCGATGACCGGGGTCACATTGAACTGTTTGATGTTCTCCAGGTGTTTTTCCAGGTTGGGAAATCCCTTTTCCAGTGCCCCGGTATCTGGGGTGGTCAGTGTATCCAGGTCGGCTCCCCCGTGATATTTGAGTGCCCTGATGGTGGTGGTAAGCACCACTGCCTTGGGTGACAGGCCTGCACTCTGGCATTTGATGTCAAAGAATTTTTCTGCCCCCAGATCGAACCCGAAACCAGCTTCGGTGACCGTAAATTCTGAGAAGGTCATCCCCATCCGCGTAGCGATCACCGAATTCGTACCCTGTGCAATGTTGGCAAAGGGTCCTCCGTGAATGAGGGCCGGATTGCCTTCGATGGTCTGGACCAGGTTGGGTTTGATGGCATCTTTCAGCAGAGCGGCCATGGCCCCTTCCGCTTTCAGGTCACGGGCAAAAATGGGTTTTCGCTGGTGGGTGTATCCCACAAAGATATTGCCCAGCCTGATCTTCAGGTCATGGATATCAGCCGCCAGGCAAAGGATGGCCATGATTTCCGAAGCAGCCGTGATATCGAATCCACTCTCCCTGGGAACCCCGGAGGTGGTTCCTCCCAGTCCCACAATGATCCGGCGCAGCGACCGGTCGTTCATATCGACCACCCTTTTCCAGGAAATGGTACGCGGGTCCAGTCCCAGTCCATTGGTCTGGCTCTGGATGTTGTTATCGATCACTGCCGCCAGCAGGTTGTGCGCTTTCTCAATGGCGGCAAAATCGCCCGTGAAGTGCAGGTTGATGTCCTCCATGGGAAGCACCTGGGAATATCCTCCACCGGTGG
>CBDTYO010000356.1:0-4378 GCA_965364615.1 uncultured Bacteroidia bacterium | reverse complement strand
CCGGTGTTGTTCAGTAAAGGGGAAAACCTTTTCGGCCTGGTTCTCCTTCCTGCCCTTCTTTCCCTGCTTCCGCGTTCCAAGCCCAGGGTCATTCCGTCCTTCCAGGGTACCTGGAATCCAAGGAACCGCCTGGGGCGATTTGCCTTCCTGGTGGTCCGGCGGCGAAAGATCATCCCTGTATTGGCCCTGGTGACTACCCTGGCTTTTGCCACCGGCATTATTTTCCTGCGTGTGGACTCCAATGAGGAAAATTTCTTTCCAGCGGGCCATCAGGTGAAACAGGCCGCCAAAATCATCAACGAGAAATTCGGGGGATCGGAGAGCATTTCAGTGCTCTTTTCCGGAGATATGCTGGATCCTGTCCTGCTGGAGAGAATGGAATACTACCGGGAGGAAATGGAAAAGATGGAAGCTGTGGACCTGACCATGGGATTTTCAGGGGTGGTGCGGGAAATCAGCAAGGCACTGAATGACCGGGATGAAGCCCTCTACGACAAGATCCCTCCAAGCCGGGAGGCGGTGGCCCAGTATATGGAGCTGTACAATATGAATGGGGATCCGGAAGAACTGGAGCAGCTGGTGGATTTTAACTATGAGCATGCCCACCTGATGATCCGGATCAACAATGCCAACAATGAAACCGTCAACGGGATCATAGACCGGCTGGAGCTTATCACTGCCGGCGATCCGGCCGTAGAGGCCATCGGCGGCAATGGCTATGTGCGGACGGAACTGGCCAACAAAGTACTTTCAGGAACCTTCATCTCCCTGGGCATCGCCCTGGTGATCATTTTTTTACTCGTATCCCTTATTTTCAAATCTGCATCGGCCGGACTTCTCGGAATAATTCCGCTCACCATTTCAGTGGTGGCGTTGTTTGGCATCATGGGACTTTCCGGGGTCCGGCTCGATGTAGCTACTGCCCTGCTCTCTTCAGTAATGATTGGTGTCGGGATCGATTATACCATTCATTTCCTCTGGCGTTATCGCGAAGAAAGAAAGCAGCACAGGCCGGCCCGCGAAGCGGTGATTACCACCATCACCACCACGGGCAGGGGCATCATATTCAATGCCCTGTCGGTCATTGTGGGTTTCGTGGTGCTGATCATTTCCTCCTTCACTCCCATCCGCTTCTTCGGGATCCTGGTGGTGGTATCCATCCTGACCTGCCTGGTGGGGGCCCTGATCATTCTGCCGGCCATCCTGCTCAATCGTGAACCCGCCTTCCTGAAGCCGGATGAAGAAAGGGAAGAGCAAGTGGAACATCCTGCGGCAAGAAGAAGGATCCGGGCCATGAGAAGGGTGGCCATGGGCCTGCTGCTGGCCCTCTTGCTGGTCATCAGTGCTTCTGCCCAGGAGGCAAGGCAAATTATTGGCAAAAGTCACGATGTGGTGAAGGTAAGCTCCTTCGAGGCGGTTTCCACCCTGACCATCACCGATTCAAAGGGAAACCAGCGCATCCGGCAAAGCTCCATGGCCTCCTTGTCCCTGCCCGATGGAACGGAAAAAAGAATTATCAAGTTCCTCTCCCCGGCAGAGGTAAGCGGTACCGGGATCCTGATATTCGATTACCCGGAGAAGAGCGACGACATGTGGATCTACCTTCCTGCCTTGCGCAAAACCAGGCGCATCGTGAGCAGGGAGAAAAGCAAAAGTTTCATGGGAAGCGAATTTTCCAATGCCAACATGACGGCACCCGGACTGGAAGACTTCAGCTATACCCTCCTGGGGGAAGAAGACCACCTGGGAAATTCCTGTTATAAAATCGAATCTGTTCCCATATCCACCCGTCTTGAAGATGAATACGGCTATTCCAGGTCCGTTTCATGGGTGGACAAAAATACTTATCTTGTCCGGGAGATAAGCTATTTTGATTTTGACGGTGACTTGTTCAAAACCATCACTCACAAGGAGTTTAAACAACTGGATCAGGAAAGAGGCAAGTACATGGTCATCCACATGGAGGCCATGAACCACCAGAACAATCGCAGTTCAGAGATGGTCATGAACAAGGTAGCTGTCACCGCCACCAATCCCAATTATTTTACGGTGGCCTACCTGGAAAAAGAATGAAACAACTGATTTTCTTTACTTTGCTGCTCTGTGCAAGCCACAGCCACACCCTTTTTGCACAATCTTCCGAAAGGGGCACCCTGGAGATCCGCTTTACCAATCTCAGGTCCGATAAGGGATCCATGGCCATCGGGATCAATACATCCGAGAAAGGATGGCCCAGGAAGGCGGAGATGGAATTAAACTGGAAGAAAGAGAACCTGAAAGACGGAGTGTTTGTGGTTCAGGCCCGGGACCTTCCCTTTGGAACCATGGCCATTTCTGTATTGGATGATGAGAATGGCAATCTCGACATGGATATGACCCTGGGAATCCCCAGGGAAGGATACGGCTTCTCCAACGATGCCCCCATACGCGGGCTTTCTGCCCCCAAATTCGACGCCTGTTCCTTTCAGTTTACCAGGTCGGGCCAGCAGATCACCATCGCACTGAGATACATGGGAAAAGGCAAATAGCCGCAGAATCCCTATTTTTGTCTCATGCTTTTAGAATCCACCATATGTGCTCTGGCCACGCCGGGGCATGGTGCCATCTCGGTGATCAGGGTCAGCGGACCTGCCGCCATCAGCCAGGTCGAAGGCATTTTCCAACCCGCCACGGAGGGCAAAAAGCTTCATAATCAGGCACCCAACACCATCCACTTTGGTACCATCCGCCAAGGTGACGAAGTGGTGGATGAAGTCCTGGTCAGCCTGTTCAAGGCCCCCCACTCCTATACCGGGGAAGATTCCATAGAGATTTCCTGTCACGGCTCCCCTTACATCCAGCAGAAGATCCTGGAGCTTTTGGTGACACAGGGAGCCAGGCCGGCCAGACCGGGAGAATTCACCCAGCGCGCTTTTCTCAACGGGAAAATGGACCTTTCCCAGGCCGAAGCCGTAGCTGACCTGGTGGCCGCTGAATCGGAAGGAGCGCACCGGGTGGCCCTGCAACAGCTCAGGGGAGGATTTTCAGACAGGCTCAAGTCCCTGCGGGAGCAGCTTCTGCATTTTATATCCATGATCGAACTGGAACTGGATTTCAGCGAGGAGGAGGTGGAGTTTGCAGACCGCACCCAGCTCAATGGTCTGGTGAATGAGATCCGGACGCTGATTAACGAACTGGTCCAGTCCTTTCAGCTGGGTAATGTACTGAAGAACGGGGTTCCCGTAGCCATCATAGGACGGCCCAATGTGGGCAAATCCACCCTGCTGAATGCCCTGCTGAAAGAGGAACGTGCCATTGTCAGTGATATTGAGGGCACCACCCGTGACTCCATTGAAGATACCATAAACCTGGAGGGAGTCACCTTCCGCTTTATCGATACGGCCGGGATCCGGGAAACAGCCGATACCATTGAAAACCTGGGCATCAGGCGCACCTATCAGAAGATCGAACAGGCCTCAGTGGTGCTGCTGCTGGTGGAGGCCGGCGACGATGTGAAACTGATCCAACGATCCATGGAGGCCATTCGCAAGCAAATCCAGGGAAATGGCAAGCATCTGGTAGTAGTGCTGAACAAAGCGGACCAGGTGGACGAAAATACGCTGGCAGAACTGCAAAAACGCATAAAGCTGGAAGAAAGTGAAAACCTTATCGCCATATCCGCAAATACAGGCTACCGTACCGAAGAATTGGCAAACCTGCTGCTCCAGATTGTGAACTATGGCAGCCTGAAGCACCAGGATGTGGTCATCTCCAACATCAGGCACCTGAATGCCCTGAAATCGGCCTCTGAGAGCCTCTCACGTGTCTCTGAAGGCCTCACCTCAGCCCTGCCCACCGACCTGTTGGCCCAGGACATCCGTGAGGCCCTGCACTTCCTGGGCGAGATCACCGGCGAGGTCACCACCGATGAGATCCTGGGCAACATCTTCAAGAATTTCTGTATCGGAAAGTAAGTACAACACTTTGCGATAAAAGCAGGCTGCTTGGAATATCACCCGATTTAATTTCGATCGGACTTCTCCTTAAGCTGTTGTTTTGCTTTCTGAATGGCAATCTGTACAATCAGGTCTTCATGGTGCCTTACATCACCATCCAGCAACATGTCATTGGCAGTTTCAATGGCAATGCGCCTCAGATCTTCCGGTAATTCTGTCATTGCATCCGGATACCTCGTTTCAGAATACAGCATAATGGTACATTCGTTTATTAGATTCCTGTGTGCACTTGAAGGATGCCATACTTACTGACAGGTACTTAAGCAAGGCTGTTTTCCAGGTTTGACTTACTTTCACTATACGGAAATTTGTCATAAAATGTTTGGGAAAGTTACAGGGCAATGAATCTTTTCCGAATACTTGAATCCCCAGGAAAAAAAAAC
>CBDTYO010000355.1:0-4391 GCA_965364615.1 uncultured Bacteroidia bacterium | reverse complement strand
TGAGCGGGTGGTAGAATTGATGCTGAAGTATTTCAGGTACCAGCTGAAGCAACTTCCGGAAACCCCCTTGGATCACTGGACCTTCTGGGCCAATCGACGGGGAGGGGACAACCTGATGGTGGTTTACTGGCTCTATAACCAAACCGGTGAAGAATTCCTGCTGGAACTGGCCGATCTGATCCACGAGCAAACCTTTCCGTGGACCCGGATCTTCCTGAACGAAGACTGTTACCGTGGTCCCGGACTGGATCACCTCTATCCCTACAATACCGGGAACCGTTACCCCTTTGATGAGGAGTTGATATCGAGGCTCTGCACGGAGCAACTGCAAAGCTTCCATTGTGTGAATTTTGCCCAGGGAATCAAAGAGCCCATGATCCGATACCAGCAGGATCCGAACCCCCTGTATCTGGAAGCGGTGTCTAAGGCCCTGGATGATATGATCCGTTTTCACGGACAGCCCCAGGGAATGTACGGGGGTGATGAACCCATGCATGGCAAGGTTCCTACCCAGGGCATTGAGCTCTGTTCGGTGGTGGAATTGATGTATTCCCTGGAAAAAATGGTAGCCATATCGGGCAATCCTAAGTATATGGACCACCTGGAACGAATTGCCTACAATGCCCTTCCTACGCAGGTCACGGATGATTTTTCTTCCCGCCAGTATTTCCAGCAGGCCAACCAGGTCATGCTCACCCGGCACCGGCATAATTTTTATGAGGAGGACCATCACGGGCACACCGACCTCTGTTACGGACTGCTTACCGGTTATCCCTGCTGCACCTGCAACCTGCACCAGGGCTGGCCCAAACTGGTCAGCCACCTGTGGTATGGAACGGACGACGGAGGGGTGGCAGCCCTCGTTTACGGGCCCTGCAGGTTAGAAACCACCCTGGCCGGCGGACAGGAGATAGGCATTCGGGAAGAAACCCATTATCCCTTCGGCGAGCGAATACGTTTCCATATTTCGACCGCAGAGACAGTGGCTTTTCCTCTGCACTTAAGGATTCCGGGATGGTGCGAGGCACCGCTTCTTTTCCTCAATGGAGAAGCGATTGATTTCGAAATCTCCGGGGGAATGGCCCTTGTGGATCGCACCTGGCAGGATGGCGACCTGGTGGAGCTGGAGCTGCCCATGAAGGTGATGCTCAGTCGCTGGGTGGAGAATTCGGTGACCGTGGAGCGTGGGCCCCTGGTGTATGCGCTAAAAATCGAAGAAGAATGGTCCCGTGTGGAGAACACCGACAGGTATGGGGACTTCAGTGAAGTAAGACCCATGAGCCCCTGGAACTACGGACTGTTGGAAACCGCTGTCCTGGATCCTGAGGAGGGATTTGAGCTGATTGAAAATCCGATGGGATCAGGCTTATACCCCTGGAGCCTGGAGAATGCCCCCCTGTCCTTGCGGACCAAAGGAAAACAGATTCCTGACTGGAAATTCCATCGTGAAATGGCCGGTCCCCTGCCTCACAGCCTGCCCCTGAAACACCTGCAGGAGGAAGAACCGGATGTGATCAGGCTCATCCCCTATGGATGCACGACCCTGAGAATCACTGAATTTCCGGTGGTACGCTAGCTGCCTTCGGGAAGCTCGAGTATCCAAATGTCGCGGAACTGAACCAGGCTGGAGGCTCCGCGTAATTTACCAGTCTCAGGATTTACTCCGCCATGGTGCTGCAATCCAATGGGTCCGCTTACATCCAATCCGGGGTAGTGGGCCTGATGAATGACCACTACTCCGTTGTTGATGATGGTGATCCGGTCGCCCCTGACCACGATGTCAAAGGCATTCCATTCTCCCACAGGTTTATCTGCATTTTCAATGGGAACTGCTGCAGCCCGGACCTCGGGAGCCAATTCCTGGTTGTTCCGGATGCTCCATAGTTCTCCGGATCCCACAGACCAGCACCAGAGGTTGGTTTGTCCGACTCCTTTGAGCAATATTCCTGAATCGGAGTTGGGACGCAGCGGTTGCACCACCTTACCGTCGGCATCTGTCATATAACTTCCGTCGGGCAGGATGGTAGGAAGGGGAAAAAGATGATCACCATATCCCTTGAACCTCCATTCGATGTGGAGGATGAAATTGTGGTATTCCTTGTCAGTCCACAGATCTTTGGATCCGGGAGCTTCAGATCTGGCATCGTAATCAATGACACCGTCGATGACAGACCAATGTCCATTGTCCCCCTCTGGAATAACCCAGCCACTCAGATCTTTTCCATTGAAAAGGGAGGTGTACCCCATCTCTTCATAGATATACTGCCCCTGAGCCAGGCAGATCCCGGTCATGGAAAGGATAACAGCAAGGGTAAGCAGTGTTTTCAGTTGTTTCATGGTTGAAAATTTTAAGGTGAAGGCAATTAAGGGTTAAGATATTACTTTTTCAGGCGTTTGATCCCCTGTTTGGCATAAAACCTGACCTCGAAATCCTCATCGTCCAGCATGGCGCTTAAGGGCCCTATTACTGAAGGATCGCCGGTTTTGATACAGGTGATGACCGCAGTGCGCCGGATTTCCACCTGCGGATCATTCAGCTCATCAAAGACATATGGCAATCCCTTTTGGGGATCAATGCGCATGATGGCATCGAGGGCGGCTACCTGGTTGTAATGCGCCCCTTCTTTTAATCCTTGCGCCAGGACGGGTATGGCCGAGGGATCGCCAATGTCTCCCAGGGCACCGTACAGGTGAAAAGTGTTGTTGGGCTGCCGGGGATGAACCAGCATTTCTACCAGGCTGTCCACCGCTCTTTCCGATTGGATCTGACCCACAGCCAGGATGGCGCTGCTCCTTACCCTGCGGATAGAATCGTACAGGGAACGGATCATGAGATCCTCGGCTTCCCGGACCTTCATCCGGCCAAGGTGCTCCAGGGCAAATTCACGGATGTGGTTGTTGGGATGGGTTGCCAGCAGGATCAGGCTGTCTTTGCCGGCCTCACCATGGGCGGGGATTTCATTCATCAGCGGATAGATCTCCCGCCTCTGGTCGCCCAGTTGGTCCAGCTTATGCATGATTTCTGACAGTTCCCCCTGGGATGCCGCAGCGGAGGCATCAACCTTTCCGGAGCCTCCCAGATCCATCCATATCAGCGATAGCGCCATGCATATCCCGGTGTAGATCAATACGATCCACAGGACCTGAATCCGCCGGGTGGGATAATCGCCACTTGTAACCAGCTTGCCGGGCCAGGTGATGATCCTGTGTAACCAGGAGGGGAGGGGGAAGAGAAAGGGAGCTGACTCTCTGTATTGTTGGTACTTTCCTTCGGTGATCTTCATCATTTTCATCTCTTCCAGCAAACAGATGCCCACGATGGTCATGGTCATCAGCAGCCAGGGTAATGATTCGGGTACACTCCAGGTCATCTTCATGCTTTTGTCGAAGGGCGCAAAGAGGATGAAACCATAACTCCACAGAATCCAGCCCAGGTACTGGGGATGACGGGATATCCTGTAGATCCATGAAGTGGCCACCTTATCCCCGCCGTACCTCGATCTGAACCAGAGCAGGACACCCCAGGTAAACAGGAAGGCCCCTATGGCCATGAAAAACCAGGAGATAAAGTTGTGAGGGTTCCATTTGAATAGTCCCAGGAACCAGTTAAGGATCCAGTAGGGCACATAGATCACCTTTCCCAGGTCCAGAATGTTGAAGGAAATATCCAGGAAAGGAAGCCATCCCACCCTCAAAAATCCCAGTCCGGCCAGGAAAAACATGCTGAAAGCAAACTGACCGAATACCGGGACAAAGAGTCCTACTGCACCTGCCATGGCCCAGCCCGAGCGGCGGGTGGTATATCCTAAGATGATGAGTCCCACGATCAACAGGAGGGATCCGTAACCGATCCAGCGCAGGTGGAGTCCCTGAATAAACAGTTCGGTCTTCAGAGCATTATCTCCCCCCGAACCGTGATCAAACTGGGGGAAGCCCAGATTATTCTGAAGGCTGCTGTCCAGCAACCTGGGAAGTTCAATAAAGGCGAAAATAAGTCCTGTGGAGAAAACAATGGCCAGGATCAACAATCCTGCATTGTTCAGGAAATTGCGTTTCATGTTGGGGTGTGTTACTAATTCTTAAATACGATGCGCATGCGGACCACATCATCTGTGGTCCCGGATTCATCCTGGGCAGGGTTCCAGGGAGGACCTTCCTCCAACAGCCTGATGGCCTCCTCTGTAAACGCTTCCCCAGGTGAACGAAGGGTTTGAATCCCTGAAAGGCTTCCGTCTGAGTTCACTTTGAATGTCAGTACGACCACAGCTCTTTTGCTCAGGGTATCTCCGGCCGGGAACCGGATGTTCTTCTCCATGTACATCTTGTAGGCCTGAATCCCCCCGACAGGTTCAGCCCCTTTATATTCCGAATAATAATCTTGTTGATTTACT
>CBDTYO010000354.1:0-4437 GCA_965364615.1 uncultured Bacteroidia bacterium | reverse complement strand
GGCCATCACCAGGGCTGCTCCCAGGGAAGTGGCATTGTCCACTTCGGAGGTATAGACCTCTTTGTCAGGAAAAGCCAGACAAAGCAGGGTACTGAAGATCGGATTTCTGGAAAATCCCCCGCTGATATACAGGTGCCTGGTACGATCCGCGGCGCCCACAATCCATTGGATGGATCGAATGGCCTCTTTGGTCAGATCGGTCATGAATTGGATATAGGCCTCTTCAAAAGAGCCAAACTGATCCAGATCTGCCTCAAAATCAATCCAGCCTTCCGGAATGTTGCTGCGGAAAAAAACCTGTCCCTTCATCCCTTTTTTCCAGGCCCTGCGTATGGCTTCTGAATCGGGATTCACTTCCTGGTAAGCCATTGGGCTTGCCTGGTAATAGGCCTGCATGCGATCCACATTCAGGTCATGAATGCGGCCCAGGAAGAAGCGTGATGATTTCACGGGCTTTCCATGCACCCCCAGGAAACACAGGCAATCATGGCTCAGCTCTTCGGAGGTAAGCACTTCCTGGTTAAAGGGATTCATGTTGATACACCAGGTTCCGGTGGAAACCAGAATGAAAGGTTCCGGAGCCGCCCGTATATAAGGGGCCAGGGAAGCCGAACTGTCATGGATACCGATCCCAGCCTCCAGCCTGCAGCCTTCCAGGGCCACGGGAAAGCACTCCGATACGGGAATGGGATCGGGTAGCACCAGCCCTTCATCTTTGAGCCACTGGTGGTATTGCATACGGTCAAAATCCCATAGCATGGTGTGACAACCAATGGAAGTAAGTTCCGAGATCGCCTGTCCATGTAGCAGCCTGGATAGATACTGCGGCAAATGCAGGCTCTGCTGAACCTTCATAAAAACTTCCGGTCTTGCACGTTTCAACCAGAGCAGCTGCAGACCCGAGTTTAGCATCCCAAGCATGGGTGAAGCGCACTTCCGGGAAAATTCTTCCAGTCCCCCGTAAGACCCAAAAAAGCCTTCATATACCTTTCCCGGTAGGGTCTTCAGGTAGTTATATATGGGAGCAGTGCGCTTCCCTTCCTTGTCAAGATGCACCAGCGTGGCCCCGTATGTGCTGAAATTGACCCCTTTCACTTCATACTCCGCAGAATGCAAGTAGTGATGAAGCATCTCAATGATCCAGGATTCCAGCAACTCTGCATTCTCGCAGGGATCGCCCTCATCGTCGAGGATCTCCTCGAAGCGGATCTCCTCATGATGAAGCATCGTCAAGTGATGATCGAAAAGAACCACTTTCTTATTGGTCTTTCCAATATCAAAAACAAGCAGGACTTCCTCGGCCATATCCTAGGGGAGATAAAACAGTTCTTCCAGATACATTTCAACAGCGATTTGGTTCATGGACGATGGGATTTTGCCACCTTTCTGCGATAGTGTTCCACCTCCCAGTTGTCGATAAAACGGATCTGATCCGGAGCCATGAAATGGGGTCCCCCGAATTGTTCAGAGAGGTAGGATATCTTCATCAGATCCAGAAAAACCTCCAGCACTACTTGCAGGGATTTTTCACTTTCCTCCGCCACTGTGAGTCCCCCGCCCTCATGCAGGATGATTTTGGGAAGGTATAACTGCTGGCTTTCAAAATCTTCCACTGCCTTTTTGATCTCCTCCGCTTTCTCAGACCGGTCCAGAATCAGGTAGCGCGATTTACAGTAGACAATGATATCCGGTGAAAAGGGTTTGGAAATCCTTTGCAGGGAATCCTGGCTGGAAGTAAAATGTCTGATCAAGGGATTTGTGACCGAGCGACAAAGCAGGGAGCGGGAGTGGAAGTAGGAATCCAGGGCTTTGCATGCTTCGTTTTCCCAGACGCCAGGCGCTGCTGCGGGCATGCTCAGGTCCTTGCCCTGGGCGATCTTCCGCATAATCTCTCCATACAATGCTTTGATTTCCTCCACGGTGCCGGCCCCCACAAAGACGCCGTGGTTCTGAAGGAATATGATCTGGGGAGACTTGCCGTGTACCTCCCGGTATTTTTTTATTCTACCCTGGAGCTTCTTAAACAGCGTATATCCCGGATCGGTGTACTCCACGAAAAGGGCTTCTTCGGCAAACCGGGCTTCCACCTCCTTTTCCGCATCATTGGAGCACATCAGGGCATTCACCAGCGTGGGATGGGTATGGATCACAAAAGCATGGTCGATCAGGTTGTGCAGGGAGGTTTCCACGGAAGGCCTCAGATTTTCCGGGGCAATGATGGCCTTTTTCATCTGCTCCTTCACCTCCTCCTCCCGGGTGGCAGGATCTTCACTGAAATGGCCCTGCTCGATTTGTGCAAGTCCCCTCCTGGACAGGGAAACAAATCCATCCTCTGAAATGCCTGCCAGGGGAATACCGCTGGCTTTGATCCAAAGGGTCTCACGGTCTTTGAAAGAAGTATTACCTCCACCGGCGATGACATAGTCAGGATCATCGCCATAAAAGCGGGATATTTCAACCAGCTGTTTCAGGGAATCGTTCATGGTTTATGATCTCCGGGCCAAAATTTCAGTTTCATAGCGCTGGATCCGGGCGATGTAGTCTTCAGCCACAGCCACTCCCTCGCGCTGGCAATAATAGTCCCATATGGCCCCGAAGGGCTTGCTTTTCATCAGTTCCTGAAGCGCCAGGCGCTCAAAGTTTTTCCCCGCATTCTCATATTTCTTGAGCACTTCCACCGGCTCCAGCAGGGCGTAGAGCATGGCCTGTTGTGCAGCTCGTGTGCCTATCACATAAGCTCCAATGCGGTTGATGCTCGCATCAAAGAAATCCAATCCCATGTGGACCCGGTCCAGAGCCTGGCAACGCACAATTTCCTGAGCGATCAACACCACATCTTCATTGAAGGTAACCACATGATCGCTGTCCCATCGAACAGGCCGGGTCACATGCAGCATAAGTTCCTCCAGGAATTGGAGACAGGCAGATATTTTATCCCCCACCTGTTCGGTGGGATGGAAATGACCATTGTCCAGGCAAATCAGCTTGTTGTTTTTAACGGCGTAAGCCAGGTAGAAATCATGGGATCCCACCGTCATGGATTCGGCTCCAATGCCAAATAGTTTGCTTTCAATGGAATCCTTCAGATACGTTTCGGGATATTCAACCGCAAAAATCTCATCCAATGATTGCTTGAGCAATGCCCGGTGGGTAAAACGATCCACCGGCACATCTTTGGAACCATCGGGGATCCAGATATTATGTATGCAGGTCCTCCCCAGCTGCTTTCCCATCTCAGCTCCAATGGCCCTGCACCTCTTTACATGCTCCACCCAGAAGCTTCGAATCCCCTCGTCCTTGCTGCTCAGGGTAAATCCCGCATCTGCCCTGGGATGCGAAAAGCAGGTGCAATTGAAGTCCAGTGCAATCTCCTGCTTTTTGGCCCAATCGATCCATCCCTGAAAATGTTCGGTCTCAATGTGGTTTCGGTCCACCCGAGCGCCCCCAAATTCGCCGTAAATGGCATGCAGGTTCAAACGTTGCTTCCCCGGGAGCAGATTCATGACCTCTTCCAGGTCTGCACGCATCTCTTCTATGTTCCGTGCCTTTCCCGGATAATGACCGGTCACTGCAATGCCTCCCCCTCCCAGGGCAGCTTCGGGACTTTCAAATCCGCCCACATCATCGGTCTGCCAGCAGTGCAGGGAAATTTCAAAGTGTCTTAATTGCTCAAGGGCCAGGTTCACATCCACCCCGAGGCTCTCATACTGTTGTTTGGCCAGTTGGAAGCTTTGGGCCATATTATCTGTTTGGGTCATCAAGGGATATTTGTCCATAAATGTAACTCATTGTCGCTGTTCTGACAATCTATTTTTTTGCTAAATCGATCCACAATAATTTGGCTTCGCCTTGAAACTAGGATTAGGTTCATTATCTTATGGTCCTGAATCCATATTCCATCCATGACCCAAAAATCCTCCATTTCCAAAAGGCTGGACAGCCTGTACGAATTTGACCGGGAACCGGTCACCAAAAACAAACTCCAGGGCATCGGTAACTTCCTGGGCATCTATGCCGGCGAACATGTGGCAGGCACTGAATTTGTCATCGGGATGCTATTTGTGGCCCATGGGGTTTCGGTCCGGGACATGTTTCTCGGAGGACTCATCGGAAACCTGCTGGCCATCTCCAGCTGGGCCTTCCTGACCGCTCCCATTGCTGTAAAAGTGAGGTTATCACTCTATTGGCAACTAAAGAAAATTTGCGGAAGCACCCTGGTATTCATCTACAACATTGTCAATGCCTTGATGTTCTGTTTCCTGGCGGGTGCCATGGTGGCCGTGGCGGCTACCGCTGTGGGAATTCCCTTTGGCATTGCGATGCCTTCGCTCACGGATATGTTTCCGAACAGCCTGGGATGGGTATTAACAGTGCTGGGCGTGGGGGCCGTGATCACGGTCATGGCCATCCTGGGTTTTGATGCCCTGGCACGATTTG
>CBDTYO010000353.1:0-4446 GCA_965364615.1 uncultured Bacteroidia bacterium | reverse complement strand
CTTGGAACCAGCTCATTTATGAAGCTTACCCTGGCAGCATCCAGGGAGCACCAGAGCAACCATCATGACAAGGTCTTTCGTCACATCGAGAACGATTTGTTTAAAGTAGACTCCATGAGGTATTCTCACATGGCCTATCACAGCAACCAGAACAAGTATTCGGCCAATCTTTTCTGGAACAAAAAATTAAACCGCAAGCTATCCTTCAGGGCCGGACTCATCTTTGATGCCTACCAGTTCGATATGGAGGATTCCATCTTTAATGAAGCTTACCGGTCGTATGTCACCAGGCTCGACCACAGGGGCTTTGCCTTTCTCACCCAACCCTATGTGCAGGGAAAATACAAGGCGTCCGATAAACTGACCTTCCATGCCGGAGTCCATGCACAGCTCCTCTGGCTTGAAGACAACAAAAGCAAGTCTCTTGAACCCAGGCTAGGTGTGAACTTAATTCTCGATGAGAACAATACCCTTAGTTATGGAACCGGCTTACACAGCCAGATGCTTCCGACCTATATCTATTTTGCCAGACTTCTCAACCAGGAAGGCAAATACGGCCAGCCAAACCTGGACCTGGGATTTATCAGGGCCTTCCACCAGGTGCTTTCGTGGGACCACTATGTGAGTTCCGATCTGAGGGTCAAGGCCGAAACCTATTATCAATACCTGTATGAGGTGCCTGTGGAATTGACTCCATCCTCTTACTCGGTACTGGATGAAGGACATAATATGGAACGGTTTTTCCCTGACACACTGGTAAACAGGGGGACTGGCAGAAATTATGGTCTGGAGCTGACCGTGGAGAAATTCTTCAGCAACAGCTATTTCTTCATGCTAACAGCTTCCCTGTATGATGCCAAACGAACGGGCAGCAACGGGACCAGATACGAGGCACTATACAATGGTAGGTATGCTTTGAACTTGCTTGGATCGAAGGAATTCAGCTGGGGTCCCAGGCGAAACCATGCCATCACGGTGGGCGGTAAAATCACCCTTGCCGGGGGAAAGCGATATACCCCGATTGACGGCTGGGCATCTGAGATTGCAGGCGAGGTGGTATATTATGATTGACTATGGTGACCATGAATCGGTCCTTAGCGCCTCCGCGCGGATATCAAGCTGAATTACAGGATCAATACCTCCAGGATCACCCACGAAGTAGGTCTCGACCTGGTGAATATCACCGACAGGCAGAATGCACTCAGGCAAATCTATGTGGGTGGAGCTGAACCGCCTGTGGTTGAAAAGAACCAGCTGGGCTTCATGCCCATCTTTTATTACAGGATCGATTTTTAAGAAGGAAGATACCTGCTGGGGTTCGGGCAAAATCAGGGATACAATTCTACTTTCAGGATCCAGGGATCAAATACCTGGGAGATATAGAGGTAATTCTCATAGATGATGGCTGTGGAACCCCCACTGATGGTTTCCCCTTCGGTGGAGTAGAGGATTTTGTGTCCTCCGGTTTCAGGATCTGCCAGGAAGACCTCCACCGGGGAAAGTTTACCCGGATTACGGGCATGACCGATAAACTTTAAGGGCTTAACATGGCCCGGGACCAGGAGCTGATCCTCAAAGATCCTGATATTGTCATTGCCTTTCAGGCCTTTGATCTCACCGGTGGGTACCAGTCCTTCAGGGGTGATCAGGTAGGGATGAATGCGATGCATGACTGCATCTCCCACAAAGAGCTGGTCACCCAGGCGGTTGATGCCCGCGGGATAACTCAGGCCGGTGGCCGCGATTTCACCCTCCCATCGGCCATTATCGTTTTTTTCGATCCTGACCACGCTGGCGCGTTTCAGCTTCAGGATCTTTTCCCACAGGCTTCCCCTTTTTCCGGAGTCATTGACCAGGTAGATCTCTCCCTGCGGACCCGTGACCAGGGCATTGGGGGAATGCTGCAGCCCGGTATCAATCAGGTCCACGAAATAAAGCTGATTCCCCTCCACCCGGTATACCAGCACGGGATGGTCATCGGGTTCCTTTTCGTGACTGATCACATACAGCAGATCTCTATCGAGGTAGATCCCGTGGGGATGAAAGGCAATGCCCTCAGGTTCGTTCAGGCGCTCCATAGGGAGCTGCTTCCCGCTATGGAGGTCCAACGAGATGATGTCTCCAAAAGGTTTATGTGCTTCCCGTCTGGCGCTGCAGGAGATGAGCAGCCTCGGATTTGCTCCCGAGGTGTCAAGCACCATGTCCTCAGGTCCGGGAGCCACCTGTATTCTTTCCACCATGGTTTGTGCACGAACCGGCTGGGAAATGCAGCAGCTCAGCATGACCGGCAAAAGCCAAAACAACAGGGGGACGAATCTGTGTTTCATATCTGGAATAGGATATATTCAAATTTAATCATTTGTAACATGCAAAAGCAACCCATGGGAGCATTCCTTCATCTTATTCCTGAAAGCAATAAGCAACGTATGAAAAAGAAGCTTGCATTTCTGATGCTGTTGGGGATGCTTTTCTCCTGTGAGAAGGAACTTATTGAGCTGGATGCCCTGGGCGAGAACGTGGGTATTGTTGGGACCTGGAACCAGGAAGGGTCCCGGGGAGATACCATTTTCTTAAAGCGTGCAGGGGACCTGGACGAGCATAGCTACGGGTTCACCATCCAGGAGGACGGAACATTCATAGAGCGAAAGAACTCAGGGTGGTGCGCCACTCCACCCATCGCCTATGCCAACTATGAAGGCACCTGGGAAATCCTGTCCGACAGTCTGCTCAGTATCACGGTGGGTTACTGGGGTGGAGTGATGACCTACCAGATCAGGATTGTTTCCCTGAATGCAGAAGATCTGGCCATCCGGTATCTCTATGCTGAGGACATGGCCAAATCAAGGTAGCCTGAAAACCCAAAAAAAAACCCTATTTTCGCTTTCCACATTACCATGGAACGCGATAGCTTTTACCTCCTTTTATGGAGCTGGTCTATTTTGGGTGTACTGGTCTTTGTGCTTTTGCTGTTTGTAAAGGCCCCCTATGGGCGCCACAGCAGGAAAGACTGGGGTCCGGTAATCCCCAACCGCCTGGCCTGGTTCCTTATGGAATTTCCCTCGCTTCTGGTATTTGTGCTCTTTTTCCTCCTGGGACCCGGACAAATCCAAATGGTCACCTGGATCTTTTTTGCCCTCTATGTCTCCCATTACGTGAACCGCTCCCTGATCTGGCCCTGGCGCACGCGCACCTCCGGAAAATTCATGCCCCTGGTGGTGGCTTTGATGGCAGTGGTTTTCAACCTGGTCAATGGCTTTATCAATGGCTACTATTTTTCTGCCTTCCCCAGGGAGTATTCCATGGATTGGCTGACCGATATACGATTTTTCCTGGGAATGGTACTCTATGTGGGAGGGGCCTTTCTGAACTGGTGGTCCGACCAGATCCTGCTTCGCTTGCGAAAAGGGGGAAAGAAAGGCTACTTCGTGCCCCAAGGGGGTTTTTTCCGCTGGGTGTCCTGTCCCAATTTTTTAGGTGAGATCGTGCAATGGACCGGTTTTGCGGTCATGACCTGGAGCCCGGCTGCCCTGGTATTTGCCCTGTGGACCTTCTTCAACCTGGTGCCCCGGGCCCTGAGTCACCACAAATGGTATAAAAGCACCTTCCCCGAATACCCCGCGGGACGGAAAGCCGTGCTGCCTTATATTCTCTGAGCCTGTTGGAGGTGGATTCCTTATTCTGTGCTTTGTTCCTGCCTGAAGCCGATCCTTATTCTTTCCTGGCTTCCACCCACCTGCGTGCATTCACAAACGCTTCCAGCCAGGGGGTGGCCTCGTCCTGCCTGCGGTCTTCGGGGTAGTAGGCGCATTGCCAGGGCTGGTAGGCCCTTTCCAGGTGGGGCATGATGGCCAGGTGGCGCCCGTCGGCCGAACACAGGGCCGCCGCGTTATAATCCGATCCGTTGGGATTCGCCGGGTAGGTGGAATGGCTGTATCTGGCCGCAATATGGTATTCACTTTCAGGTCTGGGAAGCGCAAACCTGCCTTCTCCATGGGCCACCCAGATGCCCAGGTTCATGCCTTCCAGGGAACCCAGCATGACAGATGGATTCTTTTCCACACTCAGGCCCAGGAAGGCCGATTCGAATTTGCCCGAGGCATTGTGCTCCATCCGGGGTTTCTGCTGGTGTTCGGGGACCACCAGGTCCAGTTCCACCATCAGCTGGCAGCCATTGCAGACCCCCAGGCTGAGTGTATCTTCCCGGGCATAAAAGTTTTCCAGGGCCATGCGTGCTTTCTCATTGTATTTGAAAGCGCCTGCCCAGCCCTTGGCCGAACCCAATACGTCTGAATTGGAGAATCCCCCGACAAAGACGATCATTTGCACTTCCTCCAGGGTTTCCCTTCCGGTGATCAGGTCGGTCATATGCACATCCTTCACATCGAAGCCGGCCAGGTAGAGGGCATGGGCCATTTCCCGGTCGCCATTCACTCCCTTCTCCCGGAT
>CBDTYO010000352.1:0-4459 GCA_965364615.1 uncultured Bacteroidia bacterium | reverse complement strand
AATGGCCATTCTAAGGTCATATAACTCGACTCCAAGCACCACCAGTACATCAATGGCCAAACCCTCTCCGTCTCGCAGGATCCCCAGAAAGAGGTGCTCCACGCTGATGTGCGAATTGCCCAGCCGTATGGCTTCCTCCTTGCTGTATCCCAGTACATCTTTTATCCTCTGTGAAAACTGTGCATCCATGAAATGGTTCCTTTCAGTTTAGTAAAAAACAAAGTAACTAATAAGGCTTGAGATTAACAATAGAACAAGCCACTATTATAAACAGTTCAATGTTAATAAAAGGGCCTTAAAAACAAGGATTTTAGGGGGGAAATGACTATTTTCGTGTGTTATTAAAATCAGCCAAAAAACAAGGCGTAAAATGTTGATAATTAATCAATTATAAATAGATGGCGGAAGGAGAGAAAATACTGAGGATCAACATCGAGGAGGAAATGAAATCTGCCTACATCGATTACTCGATGTCAGTGATAGTTTCACGTGCTTTGCCCGATGTGAGAGATGGACTGAAACCGGTGCACCGAAGGGTCCTTTTTGGAATGTCAGAACTGGGAGTTTACTCCAACAGACCTTATAAAAAGTCAGCCAGAATAGTAGGGGAGGTGCTTGGAAAATACCATCCCCATGGAGATACGTCTGTGTATGATGCCATGGTCAGAATGGCCCAGGAGTGGTCCCTCAGATATCCGCTGGTGGAAGGGCAGGGGAATTTTGGCTCGGTGGACGGTGATAGCCCTGCTGCCATGCGTTACACTGAAGCCAGATTGATGAAGATCGCCGAAGAAACCATGTCCGATCTGGATAAGAATACGGTGGATTTTCAGCTGAATTTTGATGATACACTGGAGGAACCCACGGTAATGCCCACCCGCATTCCGACCTTGCTGGTGAACGGTACCTCCGGGATTGCCGTGGGCATGGCCACCAATATGCCTCCCCATAACCTTTCAGATTCAGTGGATGCCATTGTGGCCTATATCGATAACAATGATATAGAGATCAGCGAGTTAACTGACATCCTGAAAGCTCCTGATTTCCCTACCGGGGGGATCATATACGGGTACAATGGCGTCAGGGAAGCCTATGAGACGGGTCGTGGCAAGATTGTGGTCAGGGCCAAAAGTGAGATAGAAATGACCGATACGGGCCGTGAAAAGATCGTGATTACCGAGATCCCTTACCTGGTGAACAAAGCGGAGCTCATTCGCAAGACTGCGGACCTGATCAATGAAAAGAAGATCGAGGGGATTTCCTACATCAACGATGAATCCGACCGGCAGGGGATGCGCGTGATCATCATCTGTAAAAAGGATGCCAGTGCCCATGTGGTTCTGAACAACCTGTTGAAATACACCCAGCTTCAGACCGCATTCAATGTAAACAACATAGCCCTGGTCAAGGGAAGGCCCCGCACCCTGAATTTGAAACAGATCATCACCCATTTTGTCAGTCACCGGCACGAAGTGGTGGTCCGTCGCACCCAGTATGATCTGGATCAGGCTGAAAAGCGGGCTCATATCCTGGAAGGGTTGCTGAAGGCACTGGATCACATCGATGAGGTGATCAAACTGATCAGGGGATCCAGGACGCCCGATGAGGCCAGGGACGGACTCATGGAGAAGTTTGGATTTACAGAAGTACAGGCCAGGGCCATCCTGGACATGAGGCTCCAGCGATTGGTAGGTCTGGAGCGCGACAAACTGAAGGCCGAGTACGACGAATTGATGAAGATGATCGAGTATTACAAGCAGGTGCTTTCGGATGAAGGACTGCGGATGCAGATCATCAAGGATGAGCTTTTGGAGATCAAAGAGAAATATGGAGATGCTCGCAGGACGGAAATGGTTCCCGATGAGGGCGAATTTGACCCGGAGGACTTTTATGCCGATGAAGACATGGTCATCACCATCTCCAAATTGGGATATATCAAACGTACACCCCTCCATGAGTTCCGCACCCAGAACAGGGGAGGTGTGGGAGCCAAGGGCAGCATCACCCGCGATGAGGACTTCATGGTGAACATGTTTGTGGCCACCATGCACAACACCATCCTCTTTTTTACCGAAAATGGTAAGTGTTTCTGGCTCAAGGTATATCAGATCCCCGAGGGGGCCCGGGCAAGCAAGGGCAGAGCCATTCAGAACCTGATCAACATTGAGAAGGAGGATACGGTCAAGACTTTTGTGAACGTGAAGGACCTGAAGGACAACGAATACATCAACAACAATTACATTGTCCTGGCCACCAAAAAGGGAGTAATCAAGAAAACCCGCCTTGAAGCCTATTCCAGGCCCCGTCAGAACGGCATCAATGCCATCATCGTCCGGGAGGGGGATGTATTGCTGGATGCCAGGCTTACCGATGGGAACAAGGAGATTATGCTGGCGGTCCGTTCGGGAAAGGCCATCCGTTTCCACGAAGAAACTGTGAGGGCTGTGGGCCGGACTGCTTCCGGAGTAAAAGGGATCACCCTGGGCGGGCCCAAAGATGAAGTGGTGGGCATAGTAACGGCCAAACAGGATGAGCAGGATATCCTGGTGATTTCGGAGAATGGCTTCGGCAAACGTTCGGCCCTGGAAGACTATCGCATCACCAACCGGGGCGGTAAGGGGGTCAAGACCATCAACATTACCGATAAAACGGGAGATCTGATCGCCATCAAGGCAGTCACCGATGAGGATGACCTGATGATCATTACCCAAAATGGAATTGCCATCAGGCTGGCTGTTCGGGGTGTCAGGGTCATGGGACGTAATACACAGGGAGTCAGGCTTATAAACCTAAGAGACGGGGATCAGATTGCTGCCGCGACCCAGGTGCCAGCCAATGGAGAAGATGAAGACAACGGAGAAGGTGACTCGGAAGATGTTGCAGATCAGTAAACAGTTCTGGCATTCTATTTGAAGGTTATAGGTAAAATTGTATTTTTGAGTTAAATTAATCACAATCCAACATGAGAAAGTTAACTACACTGGTAATCATTGCCACAGCTGTTATCGGAATGTATGCCCAAGACATGGGAACAACTGTTGTTCTCTTAAACGCCAGCACCGTCGAGAAGAAGGTGGATAAGGCGGATGAAGAGGTACAGGATCCCAAAAAAGGAACAAAAGCCGCCACCTGGTTAAAGAGGGGAGAGCTCTACCAGGATGTTTTCAACCTCGGGATCGAGCAAGTCACGGAGGGGATGGACACCAAAATGCTCACCCTTTTTTACAAGGAGCCCAATAGCATCGAAACAGAGAACATGGACGACGGATCCCTGAAGGAAACCTATGTATACGACGACGTCAGTTATATTTTTGTAAACGGTGGCCTCCAAAACTGGGTGAAGACCGATCCCATACGTGAGAAACCCCTCAGGGTGGCCGTTGATTCTTATATCAAGGCCAGGGAGCTTGATGATAAAGGCAAGCTGGATGGCAGGATCAAAGACAATTTGATTGAAGTGAAGTCATTGTTAAAGAGAGAGGGTGTAAATAAGTATTATTTAGATGATTATGAAGGAGCTCTGGCAGCATTTGAAGACGTTCTGGAAATCAATAACATGGACCTTTTTGAGGGAGAATTTGATACGACCATGGTCCAGTATTCCGGGATCATTGCCAGGGAAATTGCCGGTAAAACAGACAATAAAGAGTTGTTTAAGAAGGCTTTAGGTTACTATCAGCAGCTGGCTGACGTGAATTACGGAGGCCCCAATACCTACCTGCAAATGAAAATGGATTTCATGGCCATGGGTGATACCCTGGGAGCGCTGGAATCTTTGAAAGAAGCATACACCAAGTATCCTGATACGGTGAGCGTTATAGCTAATGTGGCAGATACTTACATTCAGTTGAAGCAGATCGATGAAGGCATTGCTTTCATGGAGGGCGCAATTGAGAAGAATCCCAACATTCCGGAATCCTATTATTGGATGGGCCGCATGCTGATCAACAAGGAAGACGTTGAATACATTGACAAAGCCATCGAGTCATACAGCAAGGCAGCTGAACTGGATCCCAGCATCTATTATGTATGGTATGATATGGGTTACATCTATTATCTGCAGGGTTTGGATTTCTATGACAGGTCCAATGAGGAAAAAGATGAAGCCACGCGCGACAAGCTGATTGAACTCGGGAAGGAGAAATACATGAGTGCCATTCCCGTGCTGGAAAAGGCTTATAATCTCAACGATGAGAATACCACAGTGAAATATGAAACCCTCGATTTGCTGCAGAGGATTTATTATAAGGAGCAAATGACCGGGGACTATGAGCGCGTGAAGGCATTGAAGGAGAATATGTAAAAGAAAAGCTGCGCTTTGTGTCAGAAAGTATGGACGCCAGGGCGCTGACGCGATGAATAAATGAATCTGAAGGGGAGGTAGAGTGCAACTATCTCCCTTTCCTTTTATATATTCTATTTAACATAACATTAATTATAGGACAACTGCGACTTTCTA
>CBDTYO010000351.1:0-4466 GCA_965364615.1 uncultured Bacteroidia bacterium | reverse complement strand
TGGAGTAACATGGCCTGATCCTCTCAAATGAGTTTGTCGGATTATTCCAGGGCCGCGCCGCAGGTGGGACAGAATTTATACCCGGTGGCTTTGTCAAATTCATGTCCGTTGGCACATTTGATCACCTGCTTTTCCACATGGACCTCGGTCAGAACACCGTATATTTTGCTTCCGGAAGAAGGATTCCCCCTGAATCCGGTGATCAAAAATTCGATGCTCTGGGCCTGCCCGATTCTCAGGATCTCAAGAAAACGCTCATGGGGACAATACAATTCCAGGCTTACTTTTTGTCCCTCATTCTTATTCTCGGCATAGAGCAGATCTTGATTCGCCTTGATCCATAAGGTATTATAGGATTGGGTCACCCTGACCCCGTTGTCTGTTAAAAGGTCTGCGGCCGTTTTTTGATCATATTCATAGGCCCAGCTGTTTTTGTTGCTGGAAAGAATATCCACTCCCGCTGAGACTTTTTCTCCACTGGAATGTCTGAAGAACCTGACGATTTCCGCTGCATTGAATCTGACCTTTTTGCCCCATATGGACTTGGCGAAGTCTTCATTGGCCCGGACCAGAACGCTTTGATGGGCCCCAACACTTTTCTGTTGTGCCTCCTCCACCATAGAAGTAATTTCCTCTTCAGTCAGAACCTGAGAATAAGCGATGACAGAGAAGCCAAGAAATACCAGAAAGCTTAGCTTTTTCATGATGTATGGCTTTTAAAGTGAGTGAAGCAGTATCTTTACCTTATACGCTGGTTTGTGCTCAAATGTTGTATCGCCTGGGTGAAAACATCAGATGAAATGGCCCCATGAGAAGACCTTTACCAGCTATCCCCAAAGCGCGGATTGACCACATTGTTGTAGATGGATCCGAAAGTATAAGAGAATCCGAAACTGGTGTAATAGAAATACTGGGTCTCCAGTTCCCTTCGCCGAAGCAGGACCTCTTCCGGGGAAACACCTCCTTTGACCAGGCCCAGTTGATCATGGATGATGGAATACATACCGCTGATATTCACATTGAGGCCCTTGGCGATCCGAAGACTGAGATATCCCCCGAACTCCAGGTTGTTTTTCGACCAATCGTGCAGGTAATTGCTATACCCAACATTGACATCAATGGTTCCCCACTTCTGAACCACCTGGTATGCAATTCCCAGGGAGTGAAGCCAGAGGTGTTCCTCCATCTTATCATAGATGGTGGTGTCGGTGTAATTGACAAAGCTGTACCCGGCCAGGTACAGGAATCGAAGTTGTCTCCGGGTGGATTCGGAATAGGGAAAAAGATCGTATTCAATGCCCGGCAAGATCTCAGATTTGAAGTTCAGGTTGTTGTAGGTGGATGACCTGAGTTCCAATGATCCGCCCACTGACCAGTGATCGGAGATGCTTTTCACCACCAGCGAAGTGAAATAGCTGGAGTTCCGGTCGCTGGAGATGATCTCATCTTCAATGTCAAAGCTTTCAGTGTAATAGTTGTAAGATAAAGCCAGGTTGATTTTCCAGTTTTCAGTGATTCTATTGGCCTCCAATCTGGTGTTGAAAGAATTGCTTTTATAGGATTTCTCACCCATGAGAAAAGCACGAACGGATGGACTGAATACCCAGCTGTCCCATTTATCGGTGGAAACGGTCTCAGACAAGGGTTCTGTAAATGTGATGTTTATGTATTTGGCCAGGGGTGTTTTGGCTACATAGGGCATGAGGCCCATTTTGAGGGTAGCTGTCTCTTTTTGCCTTCTTCCATCCTGGGTTTCATCCGGAGTGGTGGTGAAGGAAATTGTATCCCTTTTCCCTGCAAATTCATGTTGTCCCACCAGGTAGTAGGCATACTCCCTTCCCCCGGAACCGGTAGGTTGGTAGGTCGATATAATGTATACATCCGCATCCTTGATGTCCCTTACGTAATTGATATAGGGGATCTCCTTTCGGACAAAATCGCTGGCATCCATAAATACATTCAGGGCATCTTTTCGGAGGGTGTCAATACTTGAGTCAATTTCCTGGCCGTAGGTATACAATCCTGTCACCAGGAACAGTATTGCCAATGCTTTAAGTTTCATGTTGCGGTATTATTGGGATGGGAATGATATATCTTACCTCATGTAAAATGATCAAGAGGGTGAGAGATAAGATTGCACAAAGTTAGGTGATATATCGGGGCAATTCAATATGTATCCATTAGGAAGGAAAGCTTTATTGCTTTGTTCAGTGGATTTTGTCAGTCATCCTTCACACATCGCACCGAGAATCCAAAATTTTTTGCGTCCTGGTGCCCGCGGTACATGGAATCAAACAGGTAGCCCAATCCCCTTGCCCATGCATAATCCGTATCATGGTTGGAGGAGGTCCAGTAATAGGTGCTGTAGCCCAGGTTGAAAAATTCGCCCTTGGGGAAGCGGTCCCCGGCTGGTAGTGCGGTGAAGCGGGTTTCATTATTGGCCCCAACGTTGGGTATCAGCCAGAAATCCCGTCCGGTGGATTTCAGTTTGCCCCCGATATTGCCCCGCCAGCTTTCGCCATCGGCTTCCTGGGCTGACATGCCCAGATGCATTTCAAGCTCCTTCCAGTCTCCGTCGCTGGGGAGATGCCAACCATCGGGACAAACCCCCTGGATGGGCTCCAGCTCAGGATCTATGCTATCCTGGCCATTGACTGCTGCACTCCAGGAATAAAGCGCTCCGTAAATATCCCGGTTTCTGTTGCTGTTCATGTAGTAGCAAAATCCTTTCTCATTGACCCTCAGTGAATCCCACCACTCTTGTTCCGGGATGTATGGGACCAGCGTGCCATCTGCATAGCGGCTTACCGCCAGGTTTTCGGCCATCCAGATCTGTTCCCCAATCTTGATCGTGGGATAGACGTTCCCGTCAATATCGGTCAACGGGGTGTCGTTGGTGCGGAAAACCACCTCATTTCCATAGGCCAGACCGGTGCTGTTGATGGCAAAGGCCCTGACGTAATAGAGCGTGCTCAGCTCCAGGTTACTGATGGAGGTGGAATAGGGACCTGTCCCTTCGCTGAAGGTTTTGTGGTTTCCTTCTATGTCAGGATCTGGCCGGGTATCCCAACAAACGCCGTAGGATGAAATCTCAGACCCTCCATCATCCCTGACCACCCCACCCACAATGGCACTTTCCTCGGTGACCGTATGAGCTCCGTTGGTCACCACCAAAGGAACGGTCAGTTCCCTGTCGGTCTTCACCACCTTGTCCTTTCCATAACCGATCCCCGCCTCATTGACCGCATATGCACGCAGGTAATACGTGGTATTTTGTTCCAGGCCGGTGATATCATGGGTGAAATCGCCAGGTTCAGTTCGGGGCCCCAAGCGGGCACTGCTGTCCCCCTCAATACTGGGTGCTGGAGCCAATGACCAGCAAAATCCATGCTGACTCACACCCCCGA
Organism: uncultured Bacteroidia bacterium; assembly: GCA_965364615.1. Lineage (GTDB taxonomy): Bacteria > Bacteroidota > Bacteroidia > Bacteroidales. The sequence goes on along the minus strand of CBDTYO010000351.1, from coordinate 1,059 downwards.
TGCCAGGGTCGACAAGGCTTCCACTCACAGTGATTGATGAGAGTCCGATATCCGAAACTCCGCTGGTCTCTACGACGGGAGGCTGGATTTCCTTTTCACAGGAGAACATCATCCAGGTGAAAATGATAAGGATCAGGATGTCACATTTCCGGACCATGTGCTTCGTTCCATGCAAGGGTACCACCTACTTATAACCCTTAATGTGGCTGATTTGTTTGCGAACTCTGCGTACAGAAACACCACCCATGTGAAAATCATTTCTGAGAATTAATCGTGCATAAAACATTGAGAAGCAATATAAATAAGACAAAAAGCAATATATATATTGCATATTGATAAATATATATTACATTTGTATCATGGAGAATATGAAGTTGAAACTGGCTCGAATAGAAAAACAGCTTTCTCAGCAAGAACTTGCCGAACTGGTGGAAGTCACGCGGCAAACCATAGGCCTGATTGAGAAAGGCAAATACAATCCCAGCATCAAGCTTTGTATCAAGATTGCCAAGACTCTGGATAAAACATTAAACGACTTATTTTGGGAGGAATCATTATGAAAAAGAGACTATTTTCAGGTTTGGATGAAAGAAGCAAACTGGTGGCTTACAAAATCATTGCTGTCATGTACTTTCTCACCATCATTGCCATACAGGCCATTGTGATCTACCGGCAGTTTGCCCTTGGGCAGGATATCAGGGATTTCGAGGACATTGCCATCATTATGACAGTGAATTCCTTATTCCTGGTTACTGCTTTGTTGTATTTTGGGGTTATTCCCTTCCAGAAGGTCAAGATCAAGTCGATCCTTCTGGTCTACCTGGCAATCGTGGTTCTGGGCAGCGTGTTCACTTATTTGAAATACAATGTTTTTCAGAGTCCGGGTTTATCCGTGAAGGAATTATTCGATAAGCTGGTCATCATATTTGCCGTGACCGGCCTGATTGTGCTGTTCTTTGTGATTTTTTCCTTGCTCGGAAAGCGCAAAATGGACAAAGAACTGGAATCCTGACAAGGATCTGTAATCCTGACAAGGATCTGTAATCCTTATTTTTTATA
>CBDTYO010000350.1:0-4473 GCA_965364615.1 uncultured Bacteroidia bacterium | reverse complement strand
CCATTGTGAAGAATGCCATTGAACTGCATGGAGGCAAAATCAATGCCAAGCCCCGTCCGGAAGGTGGCCTGGAGTTTCTGTTTACCCTCAGAAAATAAGGTGGAATGAGCCGTCCGCCGTCTTGAAAGATCCTTAAAAATCTTGTAACTTGCTAGCTGAGAGGATCACCTGAAAATCCCAGGAACATGGAAACCACTGTTCGGAAGCCCCTGATGTACAATCCCCCCGAGATCATCTCCTATTACAACATGAGACGGGCCCTGGGGATCCTGGGGATCACCCTTCCCTTCATCCTGGTGGCAGGCTCTTCCCTGTTCGGAACATGCAAGGAGGTGCTGGGATCCATCAGCACGTATTATCACACCAACATGAGGAACATCTTTGTGGGATACAACTGCGCGGTGGCCCTGTTTCTTTATGCCTACAAGGGACACGACTGGAGGGACAACCTGACCGGGTACCTGGGTTGCATTTTCGTTCTGGGGGTAGCCTTTCTGCCCTGCAACCTCAGCCAACCCGACCAGCCCTGCCTGATCCCCCCACTGGCGCAGAATCCGCTGGTGGGCAAGCTTCACAACCTGAGTGCCCTCCTGTATTTCATGGTTCTGATCGTGTACTCGCTGTTTCTGTTTCCCAAGACGCACATGGACATGGTGACCGGTGAAAAAATGTTCATGGGACAGCAGAAAAAGAAGCGAAATGTGGTATACTATATTTGCGGAAGCATGATGACCGTATCGCTGATCCTGATCTTATTGTATATGGGATTCCTGGAAACGGCCTATCCCGGACTGAAAAGATTCGATCCGGTCTTCTGGCTGGAATCGGTGGTGCTTTTTTTCTTTGGGATCACCTGGCTCACCAAAGGGCAGCTGTTCTTCCGGGATACAAATTACCGGAAAGGACCCTGAGGCACTTTCGATCCGCAAGGCTGGCGGGTATCACTGATCCTCTTCACTGACCCTGGTCCAGATGCCCTTCACCAACATGCTTCTGCCAGTGACGGGATCATCCACGATGGTAAAAATCAGGGAGGTATCGTCCACTTGAAACTCATAGTCCCCGGAAGAAGCAGAACTGTATTCTCCTCCCTTGTCGGTAAAGGTGATCTGCTTACCGGTGATCAGATACGTGCCATAAACATCAGCCTCATCATCTCCTGTGAATTCCACCTCCCAGGCATTGTCCGGGGAAATCATAAACCGGGCTGTAGCCCCATTCATGCTCTTGGTCCATGTTCCCGCCAACTGATCTGAGGATTCATCCTGTGCATAGGAGTTCAGCATGGAAAATATCAGGACAGCAATGGCCGGAAGTGCTTTAGGTATAAGTAATGTTTTCATCAAGGTGGGTGTTAATAAATTGCCATATGTGAACTGGAAGTGTGTATGATTTTTATTCAAATTTATACAATTGACAAACATTCAGCAAGATAGCATTTAGGTTTTTAGCAGGACAGAACGCAAAGACCTGTAACAAAGCAGCGAATAGACCGTAGAAACTACTGAACCAATTCCGGATGCTCACAGGCGGTACGTATCATGTTTACCTTTAAAAGCTCTTCGTTCTTCCGATTGATGGGGGTAGCACTTTTGCTGAGCTCTCTGCAAGTAGCTGAATCACAGAGTTATGAGGTGTATAGCGCTGCCTTCAACCATAAGCAGTACGACGATTATTCTCCCATTTATTTCAAGGACGGACTGGTATTCTGCTCCACCAGAAAACCGGATATACAACCGGAACAAGACCATCCCGGCCTTGAGGAAAATTCCAATATCTGGTTCATTTCCCTGGGGGACAGCACAGGTTCAGGCACGGCTTCCCTCCTGGCTGAAGAATTATTTACCCCTTTCCATGATGGTCCCGCTACCTTCAGTCCCGACGGAAATACCATCATGTATTCCAGGAACCTGGACGTGGGTGCCAGAAGGCGGGATGTGTTTGACAGCCGGAACCAGCTGGGGCTTTTCACTGCCACATGGATCGATTCAGCCTGGTCCCACATAACCCCCTTCCCTTATAACAGCAACAAATATTCCATTACCACACCTGCGCTTTCGCCCGACGGGAAAAGGATCTATTTTGCATCGGATATGCCCGGAGGCTATGGGGGGGCTGACCTGTGGTATTGCGAGTGGTCGGAAGAAGGCTGGCTTCCCCCGGTAAATTTAGGCCCCCGAATAAACACCCGGGGCAATGAATCCTACCCCTTCGAGAACGGGGCCGGGATCCTGTATTTTGCGTCCGATGGATTAAAGGGATTTGGCAATAAGGACATTTTCTTTACCCGGGAGCTCAACGGGGAATGGGCCTCACCAATACACCTGGAGGCCCCCATCAATTCCAGAGAGGATGATTTTGGCCTGATCACGGACCTGAACAGCAAGGAGGGCTACTTCTCCTCCAACCGCCAGAAGCAAGATGACATTTACCGTTTTGTGACCCTGATCCCTCCTTTCTTTGATTGTGACAGCCTGCAGAAGAATTTCTACTGCTACGAGTTCTTCGACGAAAGCATCATGAAGATCGACAGCCTGCCCCTGAGTTACCAATGGCATTTCAGTGACGGCGAAAGGATCGGGGGAAGTAAGGTGGAACACTGCTTTCCCGGTGCGGGCAATTATACGGTGCAACTGCACATCATTGACAACAACACAGGGAACACCTTTTTTACCCAGAGTTCATTTGAAGTCGAGATTACCGATGTGGAACAGGCCTATATTACTTCCCCCGATGCGGTGGTGAACAAACAGGTGAATGCTTTCCGTGCCCTGGCAACGAATCTGCCCGGAATGGAAATTGAAGATTACCATTGGGATTTCGGCGATGGAAGCAGGCTGCAGGGAGCAGAGGTGGAACACGCATTCGACAAAAGCGGTAGCTACCGGGTACAGCTTTTGGCCATTGCCAGGCCGGATTCCACCGGATGGGAAGCCCGGGAATGTGTTTACAAGGTGGTGCAGGTATTGCGGGACGACCAGGAGCTGGCCATGTACAGAGCCATGGAGGAAGGCAAACTGGAGATCCTGCTGGATACTTCCAGACGGGAAGCAGGCATTTCTGAATCCTTTTATTCCCTGGAGAAAGCATTGGAAGAGGACGCCGTGTTCAGGGTGGAAGTGCTAAACTCTGATTCCCGGATCAGCACGGACAGCTCGGTCTTTGATCCCTTGAGGGGAGTCTACGAAATCAGGGAGGTGTTTCTGCGCGAAGACAGCCTTTACAGCTATACGGTGGGCGAGTCTGAAACGGTCATGGGCACCTACGATGTATATGCCGATGTGGTGGACAGAGGGTTCCAGAATGCCAGCGTAAAAAGCTATGTCCTGGCCGATCTGGCCGAGGAGGAACTGCTTCAGTTGACCAGCGACCTGGGGAATTTCTCGGATGCCTATTTCGAATTCGACGATTACCGCATCGGAGAAGCCTCTTTTCCCATTCTGGATCAGGTGGTGGATATCATGAAAAGGTATCCGGCCCTCCGCCTGGAGATCGCAGCGCACACCGACAACATGGGCTCCTTTGAATACAACATGACCCTGTCGCAGCGGCGGGCCCAGTCCATGGTCGATTACCTGGTATCCCGGGGAGTTGAAGCCGAAAGGCTGATTGGCAAAGGGTATGGCGAATCGAGACCCATCGCTTCCAATACCACCGAGGAAGGAAAGATGCTGAACAGAAGGGTGGAGTTCATCATTATGGATGAAAAAAAATAGAGGCACGCATGACATTGGTGAAACAAACATATGGTCCCGTACTTTTTGCCCTGGTGGCAGCTGCCCTCCTGTTTGGTGCGACTGAATTGGAAGCCCAATGGCTGGAAGGATACAGTTACCGGAAAGCGATCACCCTGGATCCTGATATGGTTCCCGGCAGCGATCCCCTGACGGGATTTCCCTGCCTGATTTCCACCACAGACACCATCCTCCGGACAGAGATCAATGGAGGAGTGGTCCGGTTCGCCGATGGAAGGGACCTCTGTTTTACGGGCGCCGATAAGCTCAGCATCCTGGACTATGAAATTGAATCCTTCGATCCCGTGGATGGTACCCTTCATGCATGGGTACGCATCCCCTCCCTCTCCGCACTGGCAGAGACCAGAATCTACCTCTATTTTGGTGGTCCTGATGCCCAGCCCCAGTGGGATACAGCCGCTGTATGGAGCAACCAGTATACGGCGGTCTGGCACATGAACAACGATCCTTCCGGTCCCGATCCGCATGCTGCCGGATGCGCTCAGGGAGGGGAAGATCGCAGGGTCGGTCTGGTTCGACGGGCAGGATGATTACGCGACCATGCCAGTCAATGGATTCAACACGGAAGCAGGCACCGTAGAGCTCTGGATCAATACCGACTCCCTTCCCCCGATCGATTCGGACTATATCTTTGCCCACCGGCAGGAAGACCCCATTACCGACAGGGTCTATGTCCGTTACTGGCCCGGCGGGGAGTGGGGCACAGGGATGGGGAATA
>CBDTYO010000349.1:0-4480 GCA_965364615.1 uncultured Bacteroidia bacterium | reverse complement strand
CGTGAAGGATACGAGATTGTGTTTTAAGGCTGCCAATTCAATTCGGAAATATCCGGGGGAACAAGGATCTGGCGGCAAAAGAACGGCCAATGAAAACAGTATGCGAAGGCTTGAGCTGGAATATCCCAACAGCCACAGGCTGGCCATCAGGGAGAAGAACAACGAACATTTGGTGGAATTACATATTAGCCTCTGACATGAGAAATCGATGGATGACAAAACTGGAACAGAGCCGAAGCATGAGACACCTGGTCTTTTGGTGCTGCTGGGTGATCGGTTTTACCCTGATCAAGAGTTTTGGTCAGAGCTCCGAGGTATACCTTGGGTGGTTTTCCTACTACCTGCTGACCCTTCCCATATTTGTGGCTCATACCTACCTGATCGCCTATGTTCTCATTCCCCTGTTCTTCAACAAAAGGGGTTACCTGGTTTTCATTGCCTTGTTCCTGGTTCTGTTTTACGGGTTTTCTGTGCTTGAGCTATTATTGAGCAATGAGTTTATTTTTCGTTGGTATCCGACAGGTTCCGACCTTATGGAAGATTACCTGCGCCCGGGGAATGTCATCGCCAGTGGATTGGGTAATCTTTACATCGTCCTGGTGTTCCTGGCTGCCCGATCAGTCAGGGAATGGTTCAACGCAGATAAGCGGAGAAAGGAACTGATGCAGTTTGAACTTCAGCAACAGATGGAAAATGCCATCACCAAAGTACAACCTCTGATGCTGCTCTATGCCATAGACGGCATTGAAAGGATGGTGGAGGAATCATCACCTGAAGTGACCAGGGCCATTGCGCTCACTTCAGAATTATTAAGTGAGGTCATGGTATACTTTGAGGAGGACCCAAAACTGTTTAACAGGGAAATAGAACTGGTCAGAAAATTGGTACATCTTGTGTCTGTGATTCGAGGCCAAGAACCTGATGTGGAATTTTTTATCTCGGGGGATCCCGGTCAGATAAAACTGCCCCCCATGATCCTGTTTACCCTGGTGGATATGATATTCCGGAAATTTGAAAAAGAAGGATCACTTCCTGAATTGAATATTGAGGCATCAGGATACTCGGACATGATCAATGTGCAGGTCATGTACAGCGGTGCCAGGAAGCAGGATGAAACCCTGCAGGATTGCCTGTCAAGCGCAAAGCAGCTGGAAGCGTACTACAACCATCGTGTGTCCATTTCCATGGAAACACATGCTTACGGATGCTCGGTCATCATCAGAAACGTTGACACGGGAGGCATGAATGCCATTCACCCGCCGGCTGAGGCCGTAAACACGACCAAGGCTGTCGTAGACTGAAATAGTTTTTTTTGCCCGATTGGGGGGCCTATTTTTGAAATGACTCTATGCACATCAATTGACAACTTGCCGTCAGCAGTCTTACTTCAAAGTTTTAGGTTTAATAAGTAACTCCTCCGACGGCAAGTTTTTTTTCCTCCTGATTTAACACTGCCCAGAAAAACGTACCCACGCGCACATCAATGTTCAATTTCGAACGATTTTAACACAAATTTATCTAACCCGGATTATGCTAGTATATTCATAATCATGCGTTTGTATGATTTGGCATGAATCATGGACTAATAGGGAATAGCAAATAGTGGTTGTACAGGGATGTAACAAACCAAGGGAAAAGATGAATTTGGATCAGTATTTGATTTCTCGGAATTATCAGCAGGCGGACCACAGAGACAATCTTGAATTATTCAAGAGCCTCCTGCAGCCACATTTCCTTTTTAATTCTCTGAACAACCTGTATGCACTTTCACTCCGTAAATCGGATGAAACTCCTGAGGCCATTGCCGGACTCTCACATTTGCTTGAGAGGGTGGTTTCATTTTCAAGAAGGGATATGGTCCTTTTGTCTGAGGAAATTGGATTGATCAAAGACTATATTGCCCTGGAGAAAATCTGGTTGGGCGAATGTTCCTTTGTATTGGATTTTCAGGTGAAGGGGGATACCGAAGGAGTCTCTGTGCCGCCCCTGACCATTTATACCCTGATCGAGAATGCATTTAAACATGGCATTCGAAAGTGCCCCGACAATGGATGGATTACCATCCACCTGGTGGTCAAAGATGACAAAATCCTGCTCAAGGTCCGCAACGGAGTTCAATCCTGTGTGGATTCTCATGAGTTGACCCCCGTGGCACATACCGGTCTGGGCATTGAGGCGGTCAGGAAATTGCTGGATTCCTCCTATCACAAGAAGTACCACCTGGATGCACGTTCCATTGGCAATGTGTATGCCGTGGACCTGATCATTGGCAGGGTGGCAGCTTAAGGTCTATCACTGTCATTCACATTACTTTTCCCGCAGTTCACATCCTCTGAAAGGTAGTTCCTTGATCTTATTTGAGACTGCCGTTTTATACCGATAAATTTATTAATAGAATTTAAATGTTATTGCTATGAAGAAGGTTAGTTTGATTAGAAGGTTGGCGACCATGGTCGTCGCACTGTGCGTTTTTTCCACCTTTGCTTTTGCGGATGGAGAGACCTCAGAGGTTTATCTGACAGGCACTTCGAATTCATCTGCGGGTGATTTTGTGGTGCAGACTACCAGTGACATGTTTCATTACATGGGTCGGGAGTATGAAGTATTCAGGGTATATTACGACGATCCTGCCATGAACATGAAAATTGCAGTGAACAATGAAGGGCCATGCACATCCTTCGTCGCCTTTAATGGCGAGTTTATGTTTTTTTACAATTGCAACAAGCATGGTTTTGGCGTAAGAAAAGTGATGTTTTCAAATCCCTGGGCCAAGGATGTATTCGATCCCCAGCAGTATCACGACCAGTCAGTCCTGATGAAGGAAAAGAAGGTTGAGAAGAAAGAAGCTGTGGGTTTGATAGCAGCCTATGTTCCGCAGTTAAAGGGGTAGCCACTTGAACTAACCTGAAGTTTTAGCAGTACAAATTCACCGAGGATGAGGCCGGCATTTCAATGCCGGCCTTTTCATGTTATATAACATTCAATATGTCAATAGGTTAAGAGTTGTTCACTTGTATCCGCTTCCGTACAGAAGTGTCCATTTCCGTGCGGAATTAACATATGGGCGAAAAGGTCAATTACAATCATAAAATGCAGAATATCAATTATATATACGTTATGGCACGGCAATTGATTTACATGGAGCATCATTCAAACTATTAATTAGAACAAAAACCTGAATACCATGAAATTGATCGTAAATTACTTCAAGAGATTCGCAGCCCTTACTGTTGCTTTACTTTTTGTATCCTCCGCCGTATTCGCTGACGGTGAAACCACAGAAGTATATCTGACTGGTTCTACCAATACGGCTGCCGGAGATTATGTAGTGACTGGTACCGATGATGTATACCATTTCCAGGGTGAAGAATTCCAGGTATACAATGTATATTATGACAATCCTGCCCACAACATGAAGATTGCCGTTCTTGACACCGATGAGTGCCACACCTACATTGCTTACAATGACGAAGGCTTCTGGTTCAAGTATGACTGCACAAAAGAAGGCTTTGGTGTACGCAAGGCCATGTTTACCAGTGCTTTGGTCAGGGATGGGTTTGATGCCAGGCAATACAGCAGCCAGACTATTCTGGTCAAGAAAAGGAACATTGAAAAAGACCAGGCTGTTGGCCTCATCGCTGCCTACCTGCCTAAACTGCAAGGCTAAATCACAACATAGACAGGATCTTACATCCTCCGTTTACTAGTAAACGTCCGCTTCGGCGGACGTTTTTTTTGGGGTCTTCGGGATGCAAGGCCGGAGCCTACACCGGTCTGTCGAAACTGTCTTAAAAATCGCGTGGGCAATAAGCAAGGGAGGCTTGTGGATATTGGACTATTTTTATACTTTTGCTCTGCTTTAAACACACTCCGGAGAGGTGGGAGAGTGGCTTAATCCACCAGTTTGCTAAACTGGCGTACCCGATTAGGGTACCGGGGGTTCGAATCCCCCTCTCTCCGCAAAGCACAACAAACCCTTGGCGCAAGCCGGGGGTTTGTTGTTTCAAGCAAGCGAACCAGGCTTGCCTGAGTGAGCTTGCGAAGAAACAACAGACCAGAATGCGCATAGCGCATTCCAGGTTTGTTGTACTTTGCAGGTTCTCCCCCTTTGGGATCACGTAGTAATCCCAAAGGGTATCACGTTTTTGGGATCACGTAGTAATCCCAAAGGGTATCACGTTTTTGGGATCACGTAGTAATCCCGATTTTCTTAAATTAGCAGGAAACATAAATTCTATATCCATGAAGATCATATCACTTGCAGACGTTGAGAAAAAGGAAGTTCATATGGAAGGAGCAGTGGGAGCGTGGAGACAATTGCCGCTGGGCAGCGGGGACGGCACACCGGTGTATTCCTACCGTGTATTTACCGTGGAACCGGGGGGGCACACCCCGTTTCACAACCATCCCTATGAGCACATGAACTACGTGATCGAGGGCAGCGGAGCCCTGGTAAACGAAAAAGGGGAGGAGACGCCAC
>CBDTYO010000348.1:0-4496 GCA_965364615.1 uncultured Bacteroidia bacterium | reverse complement strand
TTATGGATAATACCCCTGGTTACGCTTCTTTGCAGCGGCTTCACGGAGGCGGATGAGGTTAGATGGTACGAATGGAACGAAGCCCTGGAACTTTCAGAAGCCCTGGACAAACCGGTTATGGTATTCGTGTACGCCAGCTGGTGCCATCTTTGCAAACGGATGGATACCAAGGTTTTTACCAACGAAGAAGTAGCAGCCCTTCTGAACGATAATTATATCCCCGTCAAGCTGGATGCGGAGTTCGATGGAGAACTGAAAAAGGATGGGGATACCTATACGACCATGGAACTGCTGGCCGAATTAACGGATAACCAACTCAGGGGAATCCCGTCCTACCTGTTGATTTCCAAAGCGCCTGACAGAAAGGTCAGGTTGGAGGGGGGGCTTAAAGATCCCCGGGAGATGAAAGTGCTCCTGGAAGAATTCGAATAATAAGCGGTATCGAGGTTAAAACACATGATTTTATTTTTACATAAGGGATGGCCCTGCCTGGTCCTGCTTTGTATGATCTTCCAGCCAGGCGGGGCTCAGGCAGCGGACTTGCCGGATCCTCCCGGTGCAGAAATCCAATTGCAAATCGATGGACTGGGGAACGGGTACAGCACCCCCGCGATCACCGAAAAGTTGATCTATGTGACAGGGGAGAAAGACAGCCTGGGATATATCATGGCTTTCGATTGGGAAGGCAAGGTCATATGGAAGAACTGCTATGGTCCGGAATGGACCCTTTCCTTCCCGGGATCGAGGGCTGAGCCTGTAGTGGACCAGAACCGCGTTTACGTTTGCTCCGGACAGGGAAATCTCGTCTGTTACGAGGCAGAAACAGGCAGGGAGATCTGGAACCTTCACCTGATCCATGCCCTGGGGGGCGAAAATGTGACATACGGGTATTCCATGCCGGTTCTGATAGAAGGCGATCAGCTCTACTGCTCCCCCGGAGGAACGGAAAACAATATCGTGGCCCTGGATAAATACAGCGGCAAGCTGCTCTGGACATCCCCGGGAGTAGGAGAATCTGCGGGTTACGGAAAACCCCTGGTGATCAGGCGGGGCGGATTGAAACTACTGATGACCTTTTCCGAATTTACGTTCCTGGGGCTGAATGCCCATACGGGGGAGCTCCTGTGGACCTTTGATTTGAATTTCAAAGGCGAATTACCCTGCAATCAGCCCCTGTACAGCGAAGGCAGCATATACATCGTAGCCGGTCCGGGAAACGGGGCCCTTGCCTTTGATCTGTCGCCCGACGGAAAATCCATCAGCCTGCGATGGAGAAACCTTCAATTCAATACCTTCTTCGGAGGATTTGTACTGGCGGGAAACTACCTGGTGGGAGCTGCCGAAGGCAGCAACTCCTATGTCTCCGTAGAGGCAGCCAGCGGAAACATCAAGTCCCGGCTCAGGTTCGGGAAAGGGGCGATCACTGCGGCCAAGGACCTGCTGATTGCTTACAATCAAAGGGGGCAGCTTGGGATCCTGGGAATGCAGGATGGAAATCTCAGCCTTCTCCGGGAACTAAAGGTTACCTTAGGCACAGGAGAACATTTCGCCAGACCGGCTTTTTTTAATCATATGCTGATCATCCGGCACGGGGACACACTGCTCGGATTTGGAATGCAACCCAGTGGAACAACATCTTAAACAGGAACTATGGATCACAAAGGTATTACGGAATTCAGAGAGGTATTGAGAGTATTTGAAAGGGAACTGGACCGCCAGAATAATTCAAGCTGCTGCTGCGGAGTAAGCCTCTCCCAGTGCCATGTTCTCATGGAACTGGCCAAAACGGATAACATCAGTCTGAACCAGCTGGCCCAGCAGTTATCTGTAGATAAGAGCGCAGCCAGCAGAACGGTAGAGACCCTGGTTGCCAAGGAGTTTGTCCGACGGAGCATTCCCAGGGAGGACCGGCGAACAACCATGCTTGGACTGACGAAGACAGGGACACAGGTCTGTCGCCAAATCAATGATGGCAACGATGAATATTACGATAAAGCCCTTCAGGCGATTCCGGCCGGTGACCTGCCTGTATTTCTCAGATCGTTTGAAGCCCTTGTTTCCCGGATGAGCAAAATGAACCGGGGATTATAAACTTACTTTCACTTTTAACCCATACCAGATGAAAACTCACAAGCTATTCACCATACTCACACTCGTAAGCGTTTTTTTCAATCCGATCAGCGGAAAGGTATTTGAACCCGTTCCGCTTGAAAACTGGGAATTCGAATCTTACCACCTCGAATACCACGATGACTGGACGGCCAGGCTGATCACAGCGGAAGCTGAAACAGCTGATCATGTCTACGCATCCTCTTCCGGCAATGTGGTAATCAAGGGATTTCTGGCCCATGGCCGGGCCGAACTCAGTTCTCCTTCCATCCCCTTAAAACCTTTCACCTGGTACGAAGTCGAGATCCGGTATAAGACCCTTGGGGATGCTGATTCATGCCTGTCCCTGGCAGGATTGTACCCGGCTTCATCAAGGGCCCTCATGGACCAGGTCATTCTGCCTTCCACCAGGGGATCGGTATCGACCCACAAGGCACTTCTGCACAGCGGGGCCTCAGGCCCGGACTACCATTTTTTTGTGGGCAACACGGGCATCGGGGAAACAGAAATATACGGTTTTAGCTACCGGGAACTCACAGGCTACCAGGTTCCTGAAAAGAAGATGATGGTCGTGGACCTGCTTAAGTTTGAAGCGAATCCTGAGAATTTAAAGCTATGGAAATCACTGAACAGGTTCACGGACTTATTTGGATTTGATGAACCCCGCTATCTGCATCCTTTGAAAGCCAGGGCCCGGAGCATCGAAGGAGCCGACCCCGGATTGATTGTCTTTACACCGACAGCCACCAATACGGAAAGCATCAGGATGGGATTTTTCAAGAAAAGGAAGCATGACAAGGGAATTGAAAGGATCCTGAACTATGCAGAAGAACACGGTATACCGGTTCTGGGGATCTGTGCAGGGCACCAGTCCGTCGCACTTCATTACGGAGCTTTCCTGGCCCGCCTGAAAGATGATGATAGCGGGAAATACCTGAAGGAGATCGGCCCCACCAACTTACATATCCTGAAAGAAGATCCCTTATTTAACCACCTGCCGGATAAGAACAAGATGAAAATAACAGAGGCTCACTTGATTGTGGTAGGCTACAATTTTAACAGGGCGGATAACCTGGCCACTTCCAAAGATTTCGGGAACCAGATATTCCGCTACGACCACCCGGAGGGGGTGCCCTGGTATACCTTTCAGGGACACATCGAAAAAGACTGGGAATATGCCTGTCCCGAAAGTTCATTGATCATGAATAATCTCTTAAGCAACTGGGGGCTCATTCAAAACAGGTTCTCGATGCAGGAGGATCACTAACCGAAACTCCAACGTGCTGAAGGATAAACTGGGCTGCCATAGAAATCCCCACTGCTGCACGGTCACAAAAACACATGCGAACAATCCGATGGAAACGAAGAGTAAACTTTCTGCCTGGAGTTATATGTTCTGTTTGTTCAGGAGAATAAAATACAATAACTTGAAATTCTTCAGCAAGTAACATTCAGTCATATACAAACTCAGGAATCATGATGGATATAGACAGGCGTTCGTTTCTAAAGAAATCGGGGGCGGCCACGGCAGGAACCCTGGTTGGCAGCCAGGTGCTGGGCCGGACCTCCGGACAAAACAGTCCCAACAACACCGTCCATGTGGCGGTTATCGGCATCCGCAGCAGGGGCATGGACCATTGCCGCGCGCTTTCAAAGATCCCGGATGTAAGGATTGCCACCCTGTGCGACATCGACCAGCGCTTGCTGCCGGGGGCCGTGGCAGAGGTGGAAAAACTGACCGGATACCGACCTGCGACCACCACGGAATACAGGAAGGTCCTGGAGGATCCGGACATCGATGCCGTGACCATTGCCACGCCCAATCACTGGCATGCCCTTCAGACCATCTGGGCCTGCCAGGCAGGGAAGGATGTGTACGTGGAGAAGCCCGTTTCGCATACCATCCTGGAAGGCAGGCTCATGGTGGAGGCTGCCCGAAAATACGAACGGGTCGTCCAAACCGGCACCCAGGCAAGAAGCAGTGCATCCACTGTCAGGGCTGTCGACTTCCTGAAGGAAGGCGGACTGGGCGATATCTACATGGCCAAGGGGCTTTGCCTGAAACCCAGGGGCAGCATCGGGCGCGTGAAGGACGGGGAGATCCCGGAGGGAGTGGACTGGGACAGATTCCTGGGTCCCGCACCCTACCGCCCGTTCAATGAAAACCGCTTTCACTACAAGTGGCACTGGTTCTGGGATACGGGCAATGGCGATTTCGGCAACCAGGGCATTCACCAGGCAGATATCGCCAGGTGGATCCTGGACAAAGGATCCCATCCGGTGAAGATCCAGGGCTTCAGCAACTTTTTTGTCTGGGACAGCGACCAGGAAACGCCCAATATCCAGCACCTGGAGTTCGAATACGAGGATGGCAGGATCCTCCAGTT
>CBDTYO010000347.1:0-4497 GCA_965364615.1 uncultured Bacteroidia bacterium | reverse complement strand
GATCCAGGAGGCCCTGGAATACGGACCCGCGCTTATGAACGACCTTGACAACTATGGGCTTCGGGCCCACATCATGTGGGCGGCCACCTGCGCACTGAATAACCTGACCATTTACGGGAGGGAATCCGGCGACTGGCGCGTGCACGCACTGGGCCATGTACTCTCCTTCCTATATGACACCCCGCATGGAGCCACGCTCTCGATCATTTATCCGGCCTGGATGAAGGTGATGAAAGAACGGGCCGGGGACCGCATCCTCAAGCTGGGTAAAGCCCTCTGGGGCACCTCAGATGTGGACGAGACCATCAAATCCCTTGAAAGCTTCATCACCCAGCTGGGCAGTCCCCTGAAATGCCAGGAAGTGGGCATCGAAGCTTCAAAAAAAGAGGAGATCCTTGCCCTGATGAACAAGCATAATGCGGGGGGAATGAACTACGGCCTGTCGGATGAAGAGAGGCAAAAGCTGATCGGGCATATGTTCTAGGGGAACATCCTTCCAAAAGAAAGAAAAGGATCAATCTGGCGATTGACCCTTTTCTACAACACTAACTAAAACTACCAACTAAACTACTAACTAAAACTACTCTCAAAATACCTTTGCTTTTTCAACCGCAAATAGTATGCCACAAAGATAAAAAGGAGATTACAAGGAAACAAGTAATACCATGTGAAAATTGTGTTAAGGAGTGTTAAAATATTTATTCGTGCATTACACCCCTGTATTTAAGGGGGTGTATACGTAAAATTATATATATATTTTCACCTACATTGTGCAATTAAGGGGTTAAAATATATTTATAATATATGTATTTCCTCCCTTTATCTCCTGTTTTACCCGCAAAGTATGTTATTCAGTATCCTCAGTTGGTAGTTTGACAGAAAAATGAAATATTGCATCCCCTAATGGATAGAGTAAGGAGATAATTCCTTCAAATCATAAATAAGAAAGTAAAAAACCAAAGGCATGATAAAGCGAATATTGAAGAGAGTCCTGGTAACAGCCCTGTTCACCTTTTCGGTCTGGAACATCCAGCTAAACGCATGTACCAATTTCCTGGTTACCCCGGGAGCATCGGTGAATGGCACTGCCATGATCACCTATGCAGCGGATGCACACGTATTGTATGGTGAACTGTATTTCCGTCCCGCCGCGAACTATCCTCCGGGGACCCTGCTGGATGTCTATGAATGGGATACCAATAAATTCCTGGGACGAATCCCCCAGCTTTCCCACACCTATTCTGTGGTGGGCAATATGAACGAGCACCAGGTAGCCATTGGGGAAACCACCTATGGAGGTCGCAGGGAGCTACGTGACAGCACCGGGATCATTGATTACGGGAGCCTGATATATATTACCCTGCAAAGGGCCAGGACAGCCAGGGAAGCCATCAAGATCATGGGAGAGCTGGTGGCCGAATACGGATATTGCAGCTCGGGTGAATCCTTCTCCATTGCAGATCCCAACGAGGTCTGGATCATGGAACTGATCGGGAAAGGAACCGAGATGGTTACTGAGAATGGCAAGACCTACAATAAAAACAAGGGAGCCGTCTGGGTGGCTGTAAGAATACCTGACGGGTATGTATCAGGACATGCCAACCAGGCCAGGATCCAGCAGTTTCCCCTGGATGATCCTGAAAACTGCCTGTACGCCCCCGATGTGATTTCTTTTGCCCGTGAGAAAGGCTATTATGAAGGAAGCGACCAAGATTTCAGCTTCTCCGATACCTATGCGCCCATTTCCTTCAGCGGAGCAAGATTTTGCGACATGCGCGTCTGGTCTTTTTTCAAGGAGATCAATGACGACATGGACCAGTACTTCGACTATGTAAAAGGGGAAGACCTGGAAAACAGGATGCCCCTGTTCATCAAGCCCAAGCGCAAGATTTCCAACAAAGACCTGATGAACTTCATGCGGGACCACCTGGAAGGAACCGAGCTGGATATGACTGCCGATGCAGGAGCGGGACCCTTTGGCCTCCCCTACCGCTGGCGTCCCCTGACCTGGGAACTGGACGGAAAGATGTATGTGAATGAGCGTGCCACTGCCACCCAGCAAACCGGTTTTTCCTTTGTGGCGGAAAGTCGGCCCATGAAACCCGACTGGCTGGGAGGGATCCTGTGGTTTGGGATCGACGATGCAGCTGCCACTACTTACGTACCCATGTACTGCGGAATGACGCGCGTTCCCCATTCCTATGCCATGGGCAACGGCGACCTGCTCACCTATTCAGAAACAGCCGCTTTCTGGGCCTTCAGCTTTGTTTCCAACTTCTCCTACCTCAGGTACAATGTGATGATGGAAGATGTCAGGAAGGTGCAGACAGAACTGGAAGAAAAATTCATCACCGAAGTGGCCGCCATCGATGCTGCCGCCCAGGTGCTGAACGAAACCAATCCGGAACTGGCCAGGGAGTTTATCACCAACTACTCGGTCAATATGGGTGATTACACGGTGGAGCGGTATAAGGAGCTGGGGCAATTCCTGCTGGTGAAATACATCGACGGAAACATCAAAAAGGAGGAGAATGGCGTATTCCTGCGCACCAAGGAAGGATATCCCATGAGCCCCGATCAGCCCGGGTATTCAGACCAGTGGAAGGAGATTGTGGTGAAGGACGCCGGCAAAAAGCTGAAGATGCCCAATGAGGAAGCCCATTAATCCGCGTATTCCAATTATCCATTGGGTATTGTTAATAATTCGGATTATTTATTATCATAAACTGAAAATAATTTGTACTTTTGCGACCTGTTAAATCGAGGCCAAGAATATAATAAAGAATAGAATCATGGATTTAATGAAGGTTGTAGACCAGGAATATGCCCCACAGAACGAATTCCCCAAGTTCAGTGCAGGTGATACCATTACCGTGCACTACAAGATCAGGGAAGGAAACAAAGAACGTATCCAGCAGTACAGGGGGATAGTGATCCAGCGGCGTGGGAAAGGCCACACCGAGACTTTTACCGTTCGCAAAATGTCTGGAAACATTGGTGTGGAAAGGATTTTCCCTTCAGCCTCCCCATTCATTGAGAAGATCGAGGTGAACAAACACGGACGCGTCAGAAGGGCACGCATCTTCTACTTCCGCGACCTGACCGGAAAGAAAGCCCGCATCAAGGAGAAAAGATTCTAGGGTACAAAGCACAACATATTCAAAGGGCTGTTTCGCAAGAGACAGCCTTTTTTATTGAATGATAGCCTCATCACATTTTCTCCTCACTTAAATCATTTGCAAGCAAATTATTATAGGCTCCTCGAAAACATGATTTTGGCTATGTCAATCCACAAAGGCTGATCTGCTTCGAAGTGAATGGGAATTAAATTTTGGCGGCTTCTTCCCTGGCCTTCCGGATGATCTCCGCTGCCTGCACCTCTGCTTCCCTGACCAGGTTCTCACTTTGCTTCTCGGCCTGTTTCTTCAACTCTTCCGCGGCCTTTTTGGCTGCAATCTGCTTCAGCACATTGCTGCCTGCCTCCTCCACCAGTTTCTCTCCCTGAGCTTCTGCTTCCTTCACCAGCTCCTCACCTGCCTTCCTGGCCTCTTCCACAAGCTGCCCGGCCCTTGCTTCGGCATCACTGATGATTTTTTCAGCCCCGGCCCCGGCCTCTTCCCTGACCTGCTCTTCCACCTGCTCAATTTCTTCCACCACCCGTTCTTCCACGGCCGCCCTCACAGCCTCCTGCACAGTCTCTCCGCCGGAACGCAGGTTGCCACTCAGATCGGTTTTAACGCTGGGCTCGTTGAAAGTCCCGGTGATATTGGCCTTTACCTTGATATAATCCGATTCCGGAATCCGGATGCCGGCCCCGGCAGCGAGAACTGACAAGCCCCGCATCATATCGTTGGCTCCCTGGCCCAAATCACTCTTGGCAATATTCATATCAAATACATAATCCAGCGTGTGATCGATCCCATGGGATCCGCTCACGGTCATTTCTGAATCGTAAACCTTCATATCAAAGGGATTGAATCTTATTCTTCCGTCCAGGACGGAAAATCCCACATACACTTCGTCGGGGGCAATTTCCCGGAATTTCTCGTTTTTGAGCATTTCACTGAAACGGACAAAGCCATCGAGGTTGTAAAACTGAAGGTCCCTGGTAAATACCTCCCCTTTGGCGTTAATGGATTCATACAAGGGGGTGAAGGCAGCATCCAGCTTGGAAGCATATTTCATCTCCACATTGGCTGTCCCTTTCATATAGCGGGCCATGGGGGCCAGGCGTTCCACCGATACAAAGGTCTCATAGGCGGAGGCAATATCAATGTCCTTCATGTCCAGGTCCACATCCACAGCCAAAAATTCGTCCCGGGTGTCTACCCACCCCCGGGTGTTTAGCTGTCCATCCACCGCTTCCAGCGACAGGTCATCCAAAATGGCCACCCCCTCAGTGATTCTTATCCCACCCCGGATGTTCTCCAATACAATCTGATCATATTCTAAACGCTTCATATCCAGGTCCACGGAAGAGCCTATGTTTTCCGGAAT
>CBDTYO010000346.1:0-4502 GCA_965364615.1 uncultured Bacteroidia bacterium | reverse complement strand
GCTTCAGATGGCACCCACTTTCAGGGGCAGTTTTCCCGATCTGGGAGAACCTGTCCGGGCCGCCGTGCTGATCCTGCTCTATCCGGTGGACATGGAAAACCATCTGGTACTGATCAAGCGCAATGTCTATGACGGTCCGCACAGTGGACAGGTGAGTTTTCCCGGAGGGGCCTGGGAAGCGGCTGACCTGTCTCTCGAACAGACGGCCATCAGAGAGACCCGTGAGGAAATAGGAATCCATGCGGACATGGAGATCATGGGGGCCCTGACTCCCCTGCATATTCCGGTCAGCAATTTCCTGGTAAGTCCGTTTGTGGCCTGGATCGATCAACATCCGGTCTTTCGTCCCGATCCATCTGAAGTACAGTATGTGATAGAAGTCTCCGTCAGGCAGCTGATGGATCCGGAAGCGATCGGTTCTGAAATACTGCACCATCGGGGAAGGCCGGTGGAAACCCCCTTCTACCGGGTGGGTCAGGAAAAGGTCTGGGGGGCTACTGCCATGATCCTGAGTGAATTTCTGCAATTGGCCTCCCGGCAGCAATGACGTCGCTGTTCATGATATTTTTATAGTGCTCGTAGCGGCCCATGATCTGCTTGACAAAATTGTAGGTTTCGATGCCGCGGGCATAACCATATTTTACCACGGGATCGGTGTAATAGTCGGGGTCCGATTTTTTCAGGAGCCATTCCTCCACGCTGCCATGCCAGATGCCGGGATCGGCCTGGTACTTCTCGGCCAGTCTTCTTGCGTCCTGTATGTGGCCCAGTCCAATGTTGTAGGAGGCCAGCACAAACTTGATCCGCTCACCCGGATCCGGGATTTCATCAATAAAGCGGTCGTCGAGCCACTTGATAAAACTGGCTCCTGCCCTGATCTGGGCCTCCGGCGTGGATTCCATGGTGATGCCGTAGGCTTTTGCTGTGCCCGGCATCAACTGCATCAGTCCAAAGGCACCCGCCCAGGAGATTGCCTTGGGATTGAACCTGGATTCCTGGAAGATAATGGATGCCATCAGCCTCCAGTCCCACCCGATCCGTTCCGCTTCCTTTTTGATGATGTCATCGAACCTGGAGATCTTTCCGCTGCCCAGGGTGTAATCCTCGCTATGGATGTTTCTGTAGGCATGCCTGTTTTGAAAGTACTTGCTGTAAAGAATGGCATAGTGCCGGGACTTCTGATAAGAAATGATCCACTGGTTGATTAAATGCCTGAGGCTGTCGGACCGGCGGTGGACAGCCCAGGCCACATGCTGCGGAAATGAAATGGCAGTCCCCACATCGAGTTGGGGGAAATAGGTGGTGTTGAACAGTCCCACGTTCTCATCGCACACCGTATAATCAATCTCGCCCAGTGCCACCCGTTGAATCAGCTGCTCGGACTCAATGTTTACCTCCTTGATTTGTATCCCACCCCCTATTTCATTGGAAAGGGACCTGAGCCGGGCTTCATACACAGATCCGGCCTGCACATGGACCAACTTGCCGGCCAGATCAAGCTGGTTGCGGATCAGTGAATTTTCCAGCTGATTGTGGTTCATCTTTTCCCACTGGACGGGTTTACGTTGCACCAGCACCTGCCTGGTCTGGAGCAGGGGAGCAGTGAAAGAGACTTCGGATTTCCTTTGGGAAGTGACTGTCAGATTCATGGCGATCATATCGGTTCTCCCTTCCTGCAAATCACTGAAATTTCGTTCAAGGTCGTTGCTGACACTTACATCAAGGGACAAATCCAGGTAATTGGCCAGTTCCTGCAACATTTCATATTGGAAGCCCATGGGCTGTCCCCGGTAAATAAAATAGGAAATAGAGTTGTACTCGGTCACCACCCTGAGTGCCCCCCTTTCACGGATCCTTTCCAGGTGGGTCACCCTTTCAGGTTTCAGCTGCTCCACATCCCGGAACCTGGATTCCTTCGATCGCATGCAGGAACCCAGGATCATTGGGAATGAAACGACAAATATCAGAATGCTGGCTTTATGCTTGACCTTGAAAGACATAGCGCGTGTGGGTGATTGCTTTCAATCGTAAAAAATCCAGGTCAGTCCAAACCTCAGGTTTCGTGGCTTCATGGGATAGTTGGGGGTGGTGAAGTAGTTGTTCCCGATAAAACCCAAACCATGCAGGAGGTTCTGGTACATTACGAATATCCGTGTCCGCTTGACCCTGAATGCAAGGAAAGCGTCCAGAAAGGGGAATCCACCCAGGGTGTAATCATCCTGCAGATGAAAAACACTGCTGGAAGGCATGTAAGCATTGGCCTTGTATTTGGTGGTGTAGTAGATATCAAATCCAAGATCCGTCACCAGGGCCCCCTTAAACAGGGATTGTTCCCAATAGTTGGAGGTGTACAGTGAGGCAAAGGGGAGTTTGAGTACCTCACCCGCCGTGGTATACTGGACCAGGATCTTATTTTCGGAGTTAAAGCCCGATAATTTGAAATGCCTGGAAAAATAGCCCGAAAATATCATGAGGTTCTGATCATACAGTCGGGGAAGGGCTTGCTGGTCCCAATATACATAATTTGTGATGTTGGTGATACCGGCCCGGATATCTGTTTCCCTGTCCTTGCTGCTGATAAAGGCTTCTCCTTTGATCCTGAACATGGAAGGAAAATCATTTTCCCACTGAAGGAAGGAAGAAGCGTAACGGTTGGTAAAGAAATGGGCCCTGCGCTGTTCCAGGCTTCCCCGCAGACCCAATTCCAGGTTGCCCTTCAGCTCACGTGAAAAAGTCGCATGGACCTGGAAATCATTCTGGTAATAGCCCATCAGATAATACTTGGCATCCACCACCCAATCCCAGGTGCCGGTGGTAGGCCCGGCCAGGTGCAGTCCCACATGCACATCGTTGTAATTCTCATGACGACCTACGGGTACAATGGTATCCTGGCCGGTAGAATCGATAAAAAGGGGCTCCGGCCCCAGCCAGCCAAAGTTTCTGAAGTCATGACCGGCCGAGATACGGGCAGATATTTTATCGAAATCAGGGTCGCCCAGGATCAGCTGCACCACATTGGATATCCTGTTCTCCATGGCCGAATCCTGGGCTGGATTGGCCAGGTAATAGTAGTTTTTGTATACAGTCTCTATCTCATCGGGATTGACATATTGGTCGAAATAGGTTTTCTTCTGGCTTTCCAACAAAAGCTGGTGCGAGATGGAAAGGGTCTTGCCCCGGCTTGTGCTATTTCCAAGGCTATCGACCCGAGTTACCCGTTCCACCAGCTTAAAATTCTGGGTGGCAAAGAAGGATATATCCTGGTAGTGGGAAAAAGAAGAATCAGAAAGGTTGGTTTCGTATTCGAAGTTATCCAGGGAATCCCTGAGGAAAAGCTCCACGTCCTTGATGCCGCCATTCTCATCGGCCTTGAAATCGTTGTAATAGAAAGTACCGAAAAAGCTGTAACGGTTCCGCGCATGCGATCCAAACAATCCCACCCGGTTCACCCGGGTCTGCTGGTTGGCATAGAATGGCTTTCCGTCCAGGATATTAAAAAGGAGCCCGAAATTGGTGAAGGGAGAGAAATTCTGGGTATGCAGGGCCTCTATGTTCTGCTCGGGAAACTGGTTGATGAAAATATTGGTGGAGTATGAAAGGGAAGTAAACGGAGTTTTGGTATTGAAGAAAAGGGTGCGGTCGGGGGTCTTGCGGTAAGGATCCCAGGCCCGCCCAAAGAGGAACTGATCTGCATCGGGCCGCTTGTAAAAGTCCAGGTGATTCACAGCATGTCCCAGGTTGCCCAGCGATTCGTAGGCAAATCCGTGGTCATAGGCCGGATGGTAATCCCTCTGTATCTGATGCATGTTGGTATCCAGGGGGACATCCTCAAAGCGCGTGAAATTATGCATCAGCTGCCAGGTGTTGATGTTCTTGGTGGTATCAATCACCTGGGCACTCACAGCTGCGGTCAGGATAAAAAGTAAAAGGGATATGTGGATCGATCTTCTCACAGGATGTGCATCCAAAGGAAACACAAATATATATCCAATATATCAAATATCTGGGGAAAGGTATAGTTTACCATCAGGCAGGTACATAAAAAAATCCCACCCGGAAACCCAGGTGGGATTAAATAAGATAGGCGACGACCTACTCTCCCACAATAGCAGTACCATCGGCGCTAATGGGCTTAACTTCTCTGTTCGGAATGGTAAGAGGTGGTTCCCCATTGCAATAGTCACCTAAAGTCTTCAATAAGATTAACATACTGGAAGAAGTATCTTTTAATTAGCCTTGAAAAAAGCTCACGGGCAATTAGTACTGCTCGGCTATGACATTACTGCCTTTACACCTGCAGCCTATCAACGTTATCGTCTTTAACGGCCCTTAAGGGAGATCTCATCTTGAGGCAGGCTTCGCGCTTAGATGCTTTCAGCGCTTATCCCTTCCAGACGTAGCTACCCTGCGGTGCAGCTGGCGCCACAACAGGTACACTAGAGGTCTGTCCAACACGGTCCTCTCGTACTAGTGTCAGGTCCTCTCAAATCTCCTACGCCCAC
>CBDTYO010000345.1:0-4513 GCA_965364615.1 uncultured Bacteroidia bacterium | reverse complement strand
CCAGCTGGACCGCGTTGTAGCAAATGGCATCGGCCTGGAAGCTGGGTGCTTCGGGCTTCGGATAGTTTTCATGGTAGTAAATGTATTCTTCCGTCTCGGTGGCATCGATGATCTTTTGCATGTTGGTGATGGTCTGTACCGGGTACTTGCCCACCGAAGTTTCGCCGCTGAGCATCACGGTGTCGGCCCCATCCAGCACGGCATTGGCCACATCGTTGGCTTCAGCCCGGGTGGGCGTGGGATTGGTGATCATGCTTTCCATCATCTGCGTGGCTACGATCACCGGTTTGGGTTTTTTCAGGCAAAGCTTGATGATGTTTTTCTGAATGAGCGGTACTTTCTGGAAATCCACCTCCACCCCCAGGTCTCCACGAGCCACCATGATGGCATCGGCAGCGTCTATGATCCCATCAATTTCCTCCAGGGCTTCGGGCTTCTCTATCTTGGCAATGATCCCGGCATGGTTGGTGTGTGCATCCACAATTTCCCTCAAATCCAGGATGTCCTTTTTCTGCCGGACAAAAGAGAGAGCGATCCAGTCCACGTCGTGATCCAGTAGAAATTGAGCGTCTGCCCTGTCCTTATCTGTCAGGCTGGGCTGGGAGATCTTGGTGTGCGGAAGGTTGACCCCTTTTTTGCTGGACAACGGGCCTCCTGCAATGACCCGGGTGAGTACAGTGTCTCTGCGATTGGAACGGATCACTTCGAAGATCAGTTTGCCATCGTCCACCAGGATCCGCTCTCCCACGGCCACATCGGCGGGGAGCTGCTCATAGCTGAGGTAGGCTTTCTCACTGGTACCGGTGCAGGGGGTTGTCACAAAGGAAAACTCCTGACCATCACTCAGGTCCACCCTGTCGTTTTCCATGTCACCCACACGCAATTTGGGTCCCTGGAGGTCGCCCAGAATGGCTACCTGCGACCCCAGTTCTTCATTGAGCTCCTGGATGAAACGGATGGTTTTCAGATGCTCGGAATGAGCGTCGTGCGAAAGGTTAATCCTGCATACATCCACCCCTTCATGGATCATCTGTTCCAGAATTTCGCGGTTGCGGGTGGCCGGACCAATGGTGGCAATAACTTTGGTGTGGGATCTTTCGTGTCGCATTTCCGATGGGTTTTGGCAGAACAAAGTTATCCTTATTGGAGAGAATCAGAAAATTTAGGTGCTTTTTATCGCCTTCCGGAATGTTCAGCGTGGGCATGCAGAAGGGAAGGAAATTGACCGGTCAAGAGCATTTATTTTTTTAATTTTGCATGCCAAACAATTGGAGCTGAATGTTGTTAACTGATCTATAATATGTAAAACATAACCAAAGAGAAAAATGAAACAAGCAAAACCGTTGGCAATGATATTGCTTCTCCCCTTGATGGCTCTGCTCGCCGGGTGCTATCCCGATAAGCTGGACTTTGTGGAGGAGTATGACTTGGCAGGGACCTTGTACGATGAAGAGGCCGATTTCTCAAACTACGCGACCTTTCATGTGCTTGATACCGTGATGCACCTGACCGAGGATGGAGAAGACGATCCCAACCTGACCAGGGAGCATGATGAATTCATCCTGGAGACCATCCGGCAAAACATGCTGGACAACGGGTACACCGAGGTGGCCAGTCCCGACTCACTCAATGTACCTGATCTTATGGTGCTTACCCAGGTGATGTCCCAGGACTTTTACACCTACTATTCCTACTGGTATGATTACTGGGGTTATTATCCAGGCTGGGGCTGGTGGTACCCGGGCTACGGCGGCTGGTATCCCGGTTACCCCTGGTATCCAGGCTATGTGAGTTCCTACACCACAGGATCGCTGATCATTGAGATGATGGATACCGATGTGCCTGTGGAACTTACCGAACGTCCGGGCATGGTATGGGCAGGCATCGTGAATGGCCTGCTTACGGGCAGTAAATCCAATATACGGGCACGTCTCGATAAGCAGATCAATCAACTGTTTGAGCAATCCACTTATCTGAAAAAATAAATAGAGAAGCGTCATGAAAAAATATATCATCACACTATCCATCGTGTTATCGGCGCTCACAGTGAGTGCCCAGGAAGTGATCTGGAAACTGACCTATGATGTGGCCTTTCCGTTCTCTTACACCAAGGAATATGCCGACCAGATGAGCTGGAGGGGCGCAGCCCTGGACTTTGATCGCTTTGTGGGGGAAAGTTTTGCCATAGGGATGGGATTTTCCTGGAGTACCTTTGTGCAGAAATACCCCGATTCTTATTATCAGACCGAAAGTGTCCTGCTGCATGGTACACAGGTGAGGTACGTCAATAATATTCCGATCACTGCCAGGTTCTCGTGGTACCAGGCATTGAATGCACTGGAGCTATACGGGACCCTGGGAGTGGGAACGGTCTGGCATGAGACCCGGCGCGATATCGGGACCTACGCCTTTACAGGAAATTACTGGCAGTTTGCCATGTCTCCCGAGGTGGGAGCGATATTCCCCGTGGGAAGGTCCTACCTGACAGCCAAGCTTCGATATGTGGCGGGCTTCAAAACCGACAATGCCCCGGAACTGTCCTACCTGAGTGTGGGTTTGGGCGTTGCCTGGTAGTGGCACTTGCCTTTTATTGAAAGATCCATAAAAAAGAGCCGGGCAGCAATGCACCGGCTCTTTTCCTAACTACTACTTCCAAACTTAAACAACTATCAACCTCACTTTGCGTTCCACTCTGGTTGTTTAACTTTCTTGTTTCTCCTGACCGAGGAGGATCTCATCGATCATTTGCTTGAACATGGCCTTGGTCTCCTCAGGGGTTCTGGCAATGCCGCTGCTCATGCTGGGCTTGCCAGACTGAGGGATCCATAAGAAGGCCGGAATTCCCTGGATTCCGAAAACGGCTGCCAGCTCCTTCTCTTTTTCAGTGTCTATTTTGTATACATGGATCCTGCCTTCATATTCCTTGGCAATTTCCTCCAGTACCGGAGCCGCCTGGCGGCAGGGTCCGCACCAGTCAGCATAAAAGTCGATCAGGGCAGGCAATTCTCCCTCATAAACCCATTCGGTCTGGTTCTTCTCATAATTCATGACTTTCTCGAGAAAATCCTGCTTGGTCAGATGCACCGGTTTTCCTTCGCCCTTTTTCTGGTCATCTCCCGTTGTAACATCGGCAGTGAGATTCACATCAGGGCCATCCTTCACCTGGGTGTCCAGGGTGCTGGCTGAGCCGTTGGTGCATGATAAGGCAAGCAGGGCTGCAGCGCTTATGCTAAATATTATCTTTTTCATAACAGCATGGTTTGTGGTCCTTTCCGACCAGGTTCATAATTAGATGGCTACACTGAGTACTTCAGAAATGGCCTGCTTGAAGGTTTCCTTGGGCAGGGCACCCATGGCCATCTGGGGCTGTCCCTCCTTGGGGATGAACAGCAGAGAAGGTATGCTCTGGATGCCAAATACTGAGGATAATTCCCTTTGCTCTTCGGTATTCACCTTAAAAATATCCAGTTTGTCGCCATATTCATCTTTCAGCTCTTCAAGGATGGGGGCAATGGTTTTACAGGGTCCGCACCAGTCGGCATAGAAATCAATGATGGCCGGAGTCTTCCCTTCAAATTTCCATTCCTTGTTGGTCTCGTAATTGAAGATCTTCTCCTTGAATGTCTCGTTGGTTAAATGTTCCAATTTCATTTCAGTATATTTTATTATGTAATCTTTTTATATCTGTCGCAAATATAGGGGGAATCTTACACCCTCACTGTAACATTAGTCACAATCATTGATTCCCGGCAAAGGACATGGCGTGGTTCAGGTAAGTGACCAGGGGATAAAGTCCTTGGTAATCCTTGACCACACGGGCCGCCAGGCCTTTGTCCAGGATCTCGGCGTCGCTGTAGTTCCTGGAGTATACATAGTGTTTGTATTTGATCTCCTCCAGCATGGGACTGTCCTTGGGAAAATCGGCCGGTCCCTTTTTCAGCATATCCTCTTTGCCGCCACGTTCATAATTCTTTTTGATCAGGGGATCGTTGATGATCTTCAGATAGGCCTCTGGCTGGTATACGATTTCCTGTCGGATCAACTTCAGTTGTTCCTTGGGAGGCATCCAGACCCCTGCAGCCAAAAAGCTATTCCCTGGTTCCAGGTGAAAATAGTACCCGGCATCGGTCGATTTCCTTCCCCCTTTGGCCATCCAGCATCCAAAATGGGTCTTATACGGCGATTTGTCCTTGGAAAACCGCACATCCTTGTAAATTCTGAAAATCGCATCCTTGGGGACCAGATCCCCCACAGAGGGATCGAAGTCGGCAATCCCCGTCAGCAGCTCACCGGTGAATTGCCGGAAGTGCTCCAGGGAGTCTTGATACCGGGATTTGTGGGTGTTGAACCAGTCCCGGTTGTTGTTCTGCTTCAGGTCACGGAGAAAGGATAATATCTGTTCCATCTGAACTTTATATCTAACAACGCTGCAAATGCCCGGAAAGTTCAATGATGGCGCAACATGCCATGGGATAATTACGTAAGATTGTTCTATCTTTAATTGATATGTCCC
>CBDTYO010000344.1:0-4521 GCA_965364615.1 uncultured Bacteroidia bacterium | reverse complement strand
GCTTTCGCGAAACACCCCGGTGTTGTGCAAGGTGGCGCCCAGTTCCTCCTACCATGTGGAAGATGTGAATCGTGCGGGAGGCATCATGGGAATCATGGCAGAACTGGACAGGGGCGGACTGGTTCACAGGGATGTTTACCGGGTGGACGGGAAGACCCTGGGAGAAGCCATTGAATGCTGCGACCTGATAAACCAGAATCCCTGCGATCGCAATGAAGAGATCTATTCAGCTGCACCGGGGGGAACATTCAACCTCAAACTGGGATCGCAGGATACCCGGTACAGGGAATTTGACCTGGACCGGGAGATGGGGTGCATCAGAAGCATTGAGAATGCCTACAGCCAGGATGGCGGACTGGCAGTACTGTATGGTAACATTGCTGAGCATGGATCCATCGTAAAAACCGCAGGGGTGGCTGAAA
The DNA here is from genome assembly GCA_965364615.1 of uncultured Bacteroidia bacterium. GTDB lineage: Bacteria > Bacteroidota > Bacteroidia > Bacteroidales. Next base: position 4,099 of record CBDTYO010000344.1, on the reverse strand, counting down.
ATGTATGGAAGTTTGAAGGACCGGCCAAGGTATATGATTCCCAGGATGAGGCCTGTGATGCCATCCTGGAGAAAAAGGTGGAAGCAGGTGATGTGGTAGTGATCAGATATGAAGGACCCCGCGGAGGACCGGGCATGCAGGAGATGCTTTATCCCACTTCCTACATCAAATCAAGACACCTGGGAGAGAAGTGCGCATTGATCACAGACGGCCGTTTCTCCGGGGGAACCTCCGGCCTTTCCATAGGGCATATTTCCCCCGAGGCCGCCGAAGGGGGGGGCATTGCCTTGATCCAGGACGGCGACAGGATCCGCATCAACATTCCCACCCGCAGCATGGATCTGCTGGTGGATGATCAGGAACTGGAACGGCGCAGAAAGGAACTTGAAAAACGTCCCGGCGGCTGGAAGCCGAAAAGGGATCGGGAAGTCTCCAAAGCATTGAAGGCCTATGCCAGCATGGTATCGTCGGCCGATAAGGGAGCCATCAGGATACTAAAGTCATAAAGTTGAACTAAATAAGTAACAGCATGGATACACAAACCAAAAAGAAGGCACAAGAGGAGAAGCCCAGGGGTCAGAAAATGACCGGGGCCGAAGCACTTATAAGGGCGCTGCTTGAAGAAGGTGTTGATACAGCGTTTGGATACATCGGAGGAGCCATCATGCCCGTTTACGATGCACTGTACAATTACGAAGACCAGCTGAAACACGTGATGGTCAGGCATGAACAAGGTGCGGTACATGCTGCCCAGGGTTATGCCAGAATCTCAAGAAAGCCTGGAATCTGCTTCACTACTTCAGGTCCGGGAGCCACCAACCTGGTCACCGGACTGGCTGATGCCATGCTGGATTCGACTCCGCTGGTATGCATTACTGGTCAGGTGGGAGCCCCCTTGCTGGGCTCCGATGCTTTCCAGGAAACCGATATGGTCAGTGTTTCCATGCCGATCACCAAGTGGAATTACCAGATTACCAGTGCAGATGAGATCTGTGATGTAATGGCCAAGGCCTTTTTCTATGCCAATTCCGGACGTCCGGGTCCTGTGCTCATCGATATCACGAAAAATGCACAATTCGAGGAAGTGGAGTACAATTACAAGAAAAGGCAACAGGTGAGGAGTTACCTGCCCAATCCCAAACCTTCTCCGGAAAGCATTGACAAGGCAGCGGAGCTGATCAATGCAGCGGAGCGACCCTTTGTGCTGTGCGGCCAGGGAGTTACTATTTCCAGGGCCGAAGATGAGTTCAAGGCCTTTGTGGAAAAGGCTGGGATCCCCGTGGGTCATACCCTGAACGGATTGTCAGCCTTTCCCGAGGACCATCCCCTGTACGTAGGTATGCTGGGCATGCACGGCAATTATGCGCCCAACATCAATACCAACAATTGCGACGTACTGATCGCCATAGGCATGCGTTTTGATGACCGGGTGACCGGAAGCCTGAACACCTATGCCAAGCAGGCCAAGGTCATACATATCGAAATCGACCGGGCCGAAATTGACAAGAATGTCAAGACCGATGTGGCCATTCATGCGGATGCCAAACTGGCCCTGAAGCGGCTTTTGCCCAAGATCAAACCCGCAGAACACTCAGATTGGCTGGAATCGTTCAGGAAACTGGAAGAAATGGAGATTAAAAAGGTGATCCAGAAAGACTGTCATCCCGACGATCCTAAAATGCATATGGGAGAAGTGATTCATCAACTTTCAGAGAAGACCAAAGGCCGTGCCATTCTGGTCACCGATGTGGGACAGCACCAGATGGCTGCCGCCAGGTATTATAAGCACCTGGAACGCAACTCCTGGGTAAGTTCCGGAGGATTGGGGACCATGGGTTTCGGGGTTCCTGCAGCCATGGGGGTGGCCTTTACCAATCCCGATCGCCCGGTGGTTGCGGTGTCCGGCGACGGAGGCTTCCAGATGACCATCCAGGAGCTGGGCACCATTGCCCAGTACAAGCTCCCGGTGAAGATGATCCTCCTGAACAATCAGTACCTGGGGATGGTGAGACAATGGCAGGAATTGTTTTTTGACAGCCGTTATGCCAGCACCGGCCTTACCAATCCCAATTTCTGCATGATTGCAGAAGGATTCGGGGTTCCCGCCAGGAAAATCAGTGACCGCAAGGATCTGGACCAGGCCCTGGATGATCTGCTGGCGGTGGAGGGGCCCTTTTTGCTGGAGATTGAAGTTCAGAAAGAAGGGAACATATTCCCCATGGTCCCTGCAGGGGCATCGGTATCCGAAATACGTTTAGACTAACGCCAAGCCATAAAAAGATGAAAAAAGAATATACCATATCCGTTTTTAGCGAGCACAAAGTGGGACTTCTGCACCGGATCACTGTGATCTTTTCCAGAAGGAAAATCAATATTGAAAGCCTGAATACCTCCGAATCGGAGGTCAGGGGAATCTACCGGTTTACCATCGTAATCCAGGCCACCGAGGAAATGGCCCGCATAGTCACCAAACAGATCGAAAAACAGATCGGAATCCTAAAGGCCTTTTACCATACCCTGGATGAAATAGTATACCAGGAGATCGCATTGTATAAAATACCTACCGAAGCCTTTGCCAACGGCGATGAGGTGGAGACTCTGATCAGGCGACACAATGCCAGGATCCTGACCATCGAACCCGAATACATTGTGGTGGAAAAAACCGGTCACAAGGAAGAAACCAGGCAGCTATTCAGGGATCTTGAGCCTTATGGGATCAAACAGTTTGCACGTTCCGGGCGAATTGCCCTGACCAAGCAGATCAAGGAGATATCGGCTTATCTGAAAGAAATCGACAGCCACCACAAGGCTACAGCCGGAGACGTGGTCACCTACTAACCTATTAATCATTAACTTAATAACCTTTTAACTATTAACATTATATTATGGCAAAGTTGAATTTTGGCGGCGTGGAAGAAAACGTCGTAACCAGGGAAGAGTTTCCCCTGTCCAAGGCACAGGAAGTGCTCAAGGATGAAATCATCGCTATCATTGGTTACGGTGTGCAGGGACCTGCGCAGGCCCTGAACCTGAAAGATAACGGCATCAAGGTAATCGTCGGCCAGGCCCCCGAGTTTAAAGCAGACTGGGACCGGGCGGTCAAAGACGGATTTGTCCCCGGCGAATCCCTGTTTCCCATTGAGGAAGCAGCTGAAAAAGCCACCGTGATCCAGTACCTGGTCTCCGATGCGGCCCAGCGTGCGGTGTGGCCTGCATTGAAGCCCTGCCTGAAGGAAGGGGATGCCCTGTATTTCTCCCACGGTTTTTCTGTCACCTACAAAGAGCAGACCGGTGTGATCCCTCCCACCAATGTGGACGTGATCCTGGTGGCTCCCAAAGGTTCGGGCACCAGCGTCAGGCGCAATTTCCTGGCCGGGACCGGCATCAACTCAAGCTATGCCGTATTCCAGGACTACACCGGAAGGGCCGAAGAGCGTACCCTGGCCCTGGGGATCGGGATCGGATCGGGCTACCTGTTCCCGACTACCTTTGAAGATGAAGTCTACAGCGATCTTACCGGTGAGCGGGGAGTCCTGATGGGGGCCCTGGCCGGGATCATGGAGGCCCAGTATGACGTGCTCAGGGATAACGGGCACAGTCCTTCAGAAGCGTTCAACGAAACCGTGGAAGAACTGACCCAGAGTCTGATCCGGCTGGTGGATGAGAAAGGCATGGACTGGATGTATGCCAACTGCAGTGCCACCGCACAGCGCGGGGCCCTGGACTGGAAACCCAAATTCAAGGAGGCCACCCTGCCCGTATTCAAGGACCTGTATAAGCGGGTAAAAAGCGGGGAAGAGACGAAAGTCGTTCTTGAAAAAACCAGCGGGGCCGATTACAGGGATCAGCTGGAGAAGGAATTGAAGGAAATTCGCGATTCGGAAATGTGGCAGGCCGGTGCCCAGGTACGGAGCCTTCGTCCCGATAAGGAGTAACAGGCTGATAAACTGAGTATTAAAACACATGCAAGCGGTTCTGGCAGCGCTCCTGAGGGGGAATATTGCCAGAACCGCTTTTTCTTCTTAAATTTGTCGAGGGCAAGTCTTATACGACCAGCTCCTGCTGAATTCCCCCAGGACCGGAAGGTAGCAAGGGTAGG
>CBDTYO010000343.1:0-4526 GCA_965364615.1 uncultured Bacteroidia bacterium | reverse complement strand
CCGGATATGGAGGCCGATCAGGTTGTTGTCCGCATCCAGTGCGGCCCTGTACAGCATGTGATAGGCAGGCCGGAATACACCGAAGGTGACCCCGTCTTCCCGGGTATATACCAGTTTCACCGGCGCTTTTACCTGTTGGGAGATCACGGCAGCTTCCACGGCATAATGGCCATAGGCACGACGGCCGAAGCCACCGCCCATGCGCGTTAAATGAGTATCAATCTTTTCCCGGGGCATGCCCAGCCTGGCTGCCACTGCCTGCTCTGCAAATTCCGGAGCCTGCAAGGGGCCTGCCAATTCGGCCCTCTCATCGGTCACATGGGCAAAAAAGTTATGGGGTTCCATGGACACATGCGGCAGAAAAGGAGCCGTGTAGCTGCGTTCAATGACCTTGGCCGCATCCTGAAAAGCCTGTTCGGGATTGCCGTCCCTGCGTACTTCTCTTCCGGGCCTGGCAGCCAGAGCAGCCATACCGGCTTCATGCTCCGAAGTGTTTTCCAGTCCGCCGGGTAGTTTCACTTCCCGTGGCCCGCCCCGACCGGCCATATTAAAAGACATCTCCTCAAAGGGCTCCCATTCCACACTCAGGGCTTTCTTGGCATTTAATACTTCCCAGGTGGAATTGCCCACCACTGCGATCAATTCGGGAAAGGCATTGGTATCAAAGAAGTTTCTTTCATAATCATCCAGGAAGGTCCTGAAGCTGAAGATGTCCCTGATCCCCGGCATGGACCTGGCTGCAGAGTCGTCAAAGGATTTCAGCTTCATCCCAAAGGCCGGCGGATGCACGATCATGGCAGTGAGTGTTCCTTCCTTGTAATAATCCAGGCCATACAGGGGCTTCCCCGTAACCATTTTCAGTCCATCCACATTTTTCCGGGAGGTGCCTATGATCTTAAAATCTTTGGGTTCTTTGAGTTCCACTTCCTCGGGAACCGGGATCTGGGCAGCAGCTGAAGCCATCTCCCCGTATCCGGTTTCCTTTCCACTGGATTCGTGATGCAGCATCCCTTCATGGGTGGTGATTTCTGCCACCGGAACCTGCCAGGCCTCTGCGGCAGCTTCCCGGAGCATTTGCCTGGCGGTGGCCCCTGCCATGCGGAGCGGATCCCACCCCCGGCGAACACCCTGGCTGCCCCCGGTGAACTGTCGGTCATACCGTTCCGGGTGGAAATGCGCCTGTTCAACGATCACCTTATCCCAGTGGATGTCCAGTTCCTCCGCCACGAGCATGGGCATGGAAGTCTTTACATTCGATCCGAATTCGGGGTTGGGCGAGAAGATGGTCACCACCCCGTTGTTCCCGATTTTCAAGTAGGCATTGATCTCAAACCACTCGTCAGGAAGGGCCAGAGCCTCTTCGGTACTTAATTTGCAGGAAGCCAGCGAGCTGAATCCGAGCATCAATCCCCCTCCTGCCAGAAAGGTGTGCTTGATAAAGGATCGTCTATCGAAAGTGGTTCTTACTACAGTCATAACGGGTCAATTTAATGGGTTTAAGATTTGGCCGCCGTTTTAATGGCTGCTTTGATCCTTGTATAGGTGCCGCAACGGCACAAATTTCCATAAATGGCCTCTTCGATCTACTCGTCCGTCGGATCCGGATTTTCTTTTAGCAGGGCTGCCGCCTGCATGATCTGTCCCGGCTGACAATAGCCACACTGGGCAACGTCATGGTCCAGCCATGCCTGTTGAAGCGGGTGATCACCCTTTTCAGACAGTCCTTCGATGGTGGTAATGGACTGGTCGCCGACCTGGGATACGGTCAGCTGGCAGGATCGGACCGCCTGATCCCCCAGGTGGATGGTGCAGGCCCCGCAGACAGAGACCCCGCAACCATATTTGGTGCCCAGCAACCTAAGGTGGTCCCTGAGCACCCACAACATGGGAGTAGAAGGATCCACATCCACTTCCCTGATTTTACCGTTGATATTCAGATTGAAAATTGCCATGGGGATAAATTCAAAGTGAGGAAAACAAACATTAGTTAATGTTCTACAATATATTGTATTATAAGCCATTATACAACTTTTAACCATAATTTAACATCCCATTGAACACGGGATGATCTGGTTTGGCTGCCACCCATATAGCAATCACTGAGACAGCATCCACAAAGCCCCCCATACAATCCCACACAACAATTCAGAATGAATCTAATCTGGAAGGACATGCAAATCGCATTTTCCTGATTTTATGTGCATTAACATCGAGGTGATTCCTTATCCCCCACAGTCCAGTATGCGCTATTTTTGAAACCCCCTTGCATTATAAGCGTATATTGTTATAAATTTGGCTTTTAACTTTTTTGCCTAATAAAACCCTGTTCACCCGGATTACACTTATTTAAAATTGGAATGACAGATAAGGCACATTATGCAGTGGCCGCGGGAGAACTTGCCCCTGGTTCCAGGGTATCTGATGAGAAGTTCAGCAAGATACCGGACCTGATCAGGGCCTCCTTCCAGGCGGTTAACAGGATGGTGCCCGAGGAGGGTAAGCTCAGGTACGAGATCATCCGGATGGATGAGTTCCTGGCCCTCTCCGAATCCCCGCTTCATTCCATGCGATCATTGATCATGCTATTCAGTGCCTTCAGGTTTCTCTCCCACAAAGAGCTCTCCGAACGACTCGACCTGAGGATCTGTCAGGGCATCGGGCCCGTGGAATTTGCCCAGGATCATCTGAGAGAATCAGATGGAACTGCCTTCAGGAAAGCCACTGCAGGGCTTGGGAAGATGAAAAGGAACCAAAGGATCAGTGTAAGCGCTCCGTTAAAAGCATTGAACGACGAGCTGGCATTGAGTTGCAGTTTCATGGATATACTGATCCATGACTGGTCGGATGAACAGGCCGAAGCGATGTTCCTCAACCTGACCGGAAAAAACCAGGTGGAGATCAGTCAGCTGCTGGGCATTTCCCAACCTGCCGTAAACAGGAGATTGAAAGCGGCACACTCCGATACCATCCATAAGTTCATCAACAGATTTGAGCACCTGATAAAATCCAGCCAGAAATCATGAAAGCTCCCCACTGGATCATATTGGGCATCGTGATTGCATTTGCCACCTACTTCATCTACCAGTCCACGGAGTCCGTGCCACGTAGTGATACCCTCATCGATTTGAACTGGAAGTTCATCCTGGCGGATTCCACGGGAGCGGAAAATCCTCAATTTGATGATTCGAAATGGAGGTATGTATCCCTGCCCCATGATTGGATGATTGAGCAGCAGGTCCAGGCCGGCAATCCTTCCGGCCCTGCGGGAGGATTTTACCCTGGAGGAATTGGCTGGTACCGAAAGTCCCTCGACCTGAGTGAATATGAGGACTCGAAACAGTTTTACCTGCTTTTTGAAGGTGTACAAATGAATGCCGATGTGTACTTCAATGGCACCCACCTGGGAAAACAGATCTATGGGTACTCCAGCTTTTATCACGACATCTCTCCCCTGGTTCGAATGGACACACTGAATGTAATCGCGGTCCGTACAGATTGCAGCAGCTTACCCATGGATCGCTGGTATTCCGGGGGAGGCATATACCGGCATGTAAGGCTGATTGCCACCAGTGAGGTGCATGTGCCTGTTTGGGGACAGGCACTGAGTTCCAGGATCGACAGCGCCAGCCGGGGGCTCATCGATATCTCCCTGGAATGCAGGAACAACAGCCGCAAGGATCGCCGCTTTGATATCAAATATGACATCCTGGGGCCCGACGGAAACCTGGTGGCTGACGGAAACAGCAGCATCTTTCTGGAGTCGGGAAGCACTGGAACGAACAATCGCACATTTGTCATCGAAGATCCCCGACTCTGGTCGCCTGAGCATCCGGAATTGTATACCGTACATTGTTTCCTGATGCACGGAAACAAGAAGATGGACCAGGTAAGTATCCGGCATGGCATCCGGACGGTGGAATTTGATCCCAACAAAGGGTTCGTACTCAATGGTAAAAAAGTGTTCCTCAAGGGAGTATGCCTTCACCATGATGGAGGAGAACTGGGGGCTGCAGTTCCGTTGGTAGTCTGGGAAAGAAGGCTGGGCATTTTAAAAGAGCTGGGCGTGAACGCCCTGAGGCTGGCTCACAATCCGCATGCCACCGAAGTGCTTGATCTGTGTGACAGAATGGGATTCCTGGTGATCGATGAAATGTACGATAAATGGGCGCAACCCTGGCGGGAAGCTGCAGGGGACCGGAACCTGGAAGAGATCTGGCCCACCGATCTGGACAATTTCATCAGGCGTGACCGCAATCATCCTTCTGTCATCCTTTGGAGCCTGGGCAATGAAACCATGGAGCAACGAATTGTTCCGGCAGACGGGATAGCCATGTACACCCAAATGCAGGAATTTGTTAGGTCCATTGATCCCACACGAATGGTCACCGCTGCCTTGCATCCCGGAGACCCAGAACGTTATGAAGAGGTTCCCAGCAGCATGATGCATGTGTCGCCCGTGGTATCATACACCTACAGGAGTGATTCATTCAGGATAATTGGAGATACTCCTGACTACCAAAAAATTG
>CBDTYO010000342.1:0-4530 GCA_965364615.1 uncultured Bacteroidia bacterium | reverse complement strand
AATTCGTCGTTGATGTGGATCACCCCTGCATTTTCATCACCTGCTGGCACCAATACATCCTTTCCCTCCACCGGCAACTCCTCGAGCCACTTGATGGAACTCTTGTAGGAGATATGTTCGGACCACATGGCCGCAAACATATTCAGTTCAAAGGGTGTGGGTTCACGGCCCATCATCTTTTCAATGGAATGCAGCTCATCCTGGGTGAGGAAGGAGATTGCACGTTCTTTTAGCTGGCTTGCATTTTGATCCATAGGGCGAAAAGTTTAATGGCAAATATAGTGAATAGATCATCAAGATAATTTCTACATTTGCTGGAAACTGCATTCCATGAGACCCATTGCCCTTATTACCGGAGCTACCGCAGGAATCGGAAGAGCCACTGCTTTGACCCTGGCCAGGAATGATCATGATGTGGTCATTACTGGCCGGCGCACAGAAAGGCTGAACGCTCTTGAGGAGGAGATCCGGGCGAAAACCGAAGCAGATGTTTTGTCACTGGCTTTTGACATCCGGGATCAGGCTGCGGTCATACAGGCATGCAATCAGCTCTCAGGGAAATGGGAGAACGTGGAACTCCTGGTCAACAATGCCGGGCTTGCCGCGGGACTCAGCCTGATTCATGAAGGGGCGGTGGACGATTGGGAACAAATGATAGACACCAACATCAAGGGATTGCTGTATATCACCAGGCAGATTTCGCCCGGAATGGTGCTGCGGGGCAAAGGTCACATTGTCAATATCGGGTCCGTTGCAGGAAAGGAGGCTTACGAGAAGGGCAATGCCTACAATGCCACCAAATTTGCCGTGGACGGTCTTACCCAGGGCATGCGGATCGACCTGGTGGAGCACGGGATCAAGGTGACGGCCATACATCCGGGTGCTGTGGAGACCGAATTCAGCCTGGTCAGGTTCAAGGGCGACCAGGAAGAAGCCGACAAGGTCTATGAGGGTTTTATCCCCCTCTATGCCGAGGATGTGGCAGAAGCCATCCTTTTTGCTGTCACCCGTCCGCCCCATGTGAATATTGACGACCTGCTCATCATGCCTGCCTCTCAGGCCAGGTCCAGAAAAATCGTCCGGAAATAGAATTATACATGCAACACCAACAACCTATTAAACCACTCACCTATGTACACCACAGAATATCTTGATCGATTTACCCGAAACGTATTTGAAAAAATGGGCTGCAGCCCGGAAGATGCCAAAATGGCCACCGATGTTTTTATCGCCGCCGAACTCAGGGGCTACTCGAGCCATGGCATGATCCGCATCAAAGATTACTTCCAGTTGTGGAAGGCAGACCGCATCAATGTGAAACCCGATGTGAGGATCGTACATGAATCCCCCAGCACCGCGGTGGTGGATGGCGATGGTGCCATTGGGATGATTGCGGCCACCAAATCCATGCAAATCGCCATTGATAAGGCCAAAACCGCAGGAACCGGCTGGGTATCCACAAGGGGTTCCAACCACTATGGCATTGCCGGTTACTACTCCATGATGGCCCTGGAGCACGACATGATCGGGATCAGCATGACCATTGCCAATCCCCTGGTGGCTCCAACCTTTTCGGTATCACAAATGCTGGGGACCAATCCCATTGCTGTGGCAGTCCCTGCGGGCAAACATCCCCCCTTTGTGGCTGACTTTTCGACCACCCCCATTGCCCGTGGGAAACTGGCAGTGGCAGCCAAGATGGGCGAAAGCGTTCCCCTGGGGTATGTTCAAGATTCTGAGGGTACCCCCTCCACCAATCCGGACATCCTCAAAGAGGGCGGATCCATGCTCACCCTGGGAGGAACCCGTGAAATGGGAAGCCACAAAGGCTACTGCATGAGTGCCATCGTGGATATTTTCTCTGCCGTGCTCTCAGGAGCCAACTTCGGTCCTTTTTGTCCCCCGTCAGTAGCCTACCTGCCTGTGAAAGAGGAGAAAGTGGGCGAAGGCACCGGCCATTTTTTCGGCGCCATGCGCATCGATGCTTTCCAAAAGCCGGAGCAATTCAAGGCCCAGATGGACAAGTGGATCGAGACCTTCAGGGCTGCCAAGCCTGCCAAGGGACACGACCGCGTATTAATTCCCGGGGATCCTGAAAGGGAGAATGAGGAGCGAATCAGCAAAGAGGGCATCAATGTGCTGGGACCCGTACAGAAGGAGATGAAGGAAATTGCCGATGAGCTGGGGCTTGAATTCGATTACCAGGGGTAAAAAAGCCAGAGAAAATGAACACCTGGGGCAAAGTATAGACCAGATCATGGGAATGATTTAATTCCGGCTTATTCCAGGATCATCCAAATAATGAACAGGAGATTTCCAGCGATCAGCAGGTAATACCTGTACCTTCTGATCTTCTCCCTGAAAATGCCCACCATCGAAAAACTGACAGAAAGCAGCACACAGCCCGCAATGGCCATGGCCAGTGTATTGAATAAACCTTGATAGGAGGTATATTGCAAACCGGTGTTCAGCACTAAACTGATGAGAGACAGCATGATAGACATGGTGAAAAACACCAGCGCCAGCCTGAACCAAATTCTCATGATAATCATAACACGCATTTTATGGATTTCTGATCGAACCAGGATGCCCTATTTCGGATCAAACACAAACACTTCCTCGATCTTCATCCCGAACACCTGGGCTATATCGTAGGCCAGTTTCAGGGAGGGGTTGTACTTTCCCTTCTCCAGGAATACGATGGTCTCCCTCCGCACCCCAACCTCCCGGGCCAGATCCATCTGGGTCAGCTGATCCCTGGCACGCAGTTCTCTGATCCGGTTAGTCATGGGACTTTCTGATAAAACGGTAGTAGATCCAGCTCAGGGCAAACAGGATGGCCATACCCAGGATCCCCATCCCAATGACGGTGTGCCCCTCCAATTCAATCCGGTCCTCCACACTCCCGATGACCAGCCAGAGGAAGAGGGAAAGCTGAAAGGAAGTGGAGCCGGTTCGAAGCATGATCATTTTTGATAATTCATCTTCTGCAGGCATCTGGTTTTTTACATCAGACATACCCTGTACTATTCTGAGAACGGCAAGGACAAGGATGATTACCGGAATGAGAATCATCAGGATCGTGCCCAAATCGAAGGAAAGCTCAGCATTGGTAATCCATAGGATAAAGGTCACCACCACCATTATGGCAATTACTGCAATCAATATGGTTCTTTTCATCTATTTTGTGTTTTGTGACTTAATTCTAACATATTGTTATATATTTCTAATACAATGTTAGAATATTCTAACATATTATGCAAATATTCTCAGAAAAAACTTTTACTAAATTTGAAAATCAGATGCGCAAGAATGATCAAAACATCCTGAATCCATTGTATTATTATCGCAAGAAACATCCCTTGGGACCATGAACCTATCGAATATCCAGCAGCAATCGAGGAAGGAGTATTACCAGCGCATCAACCGGGTGGTGGATTACATTGATGCCCACCTGGATGAGGGACACAACCTGGAGAATCTTTCGCAGGTGGCCCACTTCTCCCCTTTTCATTTCCACAGGATCTTCAGGGTACTGACTGGCGAGACCATCAACAATTATGTGAAGCGGATCAGGCTGCAACGGGCAGGCAGCATGCTCATCAATGATTATGAACGACCGGTGGCCGAAGTGGCTGCTTTATGCGGCTTTAACAGCACGGCCGTCTTCTGCCGGGCATTTAAGAACCATTTTGGCCATAGCACGGGAGATTTCAGGAATCACCACAGGCAGCAAGAACGCAAGAATGATCAACCGCAGCGCAACAATGGTCAATCCGTCCTGGCCTCCACCATGTACTTTAGCGATGAATTCTTAACCTTAAATCGCGACAAAAACATGGAAACAAACATTGCCATCAAAGACATGCCGGCCATGGACCTGATCTATTGCAGGCACACGGGCCCTTTCGACCAGATCGGCGGCGCCTACGAAAAATTATTCAAATGGGCAGGGCCGAGGGGCCTGCTCCGTTTCCCCGAAACCAAAACCCTGACCGTCTACCACGATGATCCCAAGGTGGTGGATGTGGAAAAAATGCGGCAGAGTGCCTGCATCACCGTAGACGAGGATGCCAGACCGGAGGGCGAATTCGGCAAGATGCACCTGCCCGGTGGCAAATGCGCGGTTGGAAGTTTCAAGGTGAAACCCCATCAGTTCGGCGAAGCCTGGGACGCGGTCTGCCGCTGGATGGCCGACAGCGGCTACCAGCCCTCCGATGGCTACCCCTACGAGTTCTATCCGGAGGAGCACACCGACGAAAATCCCCCCACCTTTACGGTGGATATCTGTGTGCCGGTGAAACCCCTGTGAGAAAGATTTCTGGGGTAATCACTCACGACGTGCTTATTCAGCAAAGCTGAAAAATGCCAGGTCGTTTCATAATTACCCCTGAAATCATAGATAATAAGAAAGCCTGATTAATGAAAGGTGCCCCAAGGAGGCGCCTTTTTCCGATGGGTGATTCATTGAATCGATAATGCCGATATCAGCGAGGAAAGTTTGATCACGAAGAAGTCCCTATTTACTTG